>NZ_SMMH01000041.1 GCF_004634215.1 Deinococcus fonticola
CTTGCGCAGCGGGACCGCGCTGAGAACGTACTGTAGGATAGCCATTAGACCCATTGGAAGCGGTGTGTTCACAGCCCCATTTTCGGTGGGTCTTTCTTTGTGACCTCAAAACTGCACGAACCATTGATACCTGGAGGGGCTTTGAAATTCACCTCGGGTGCAGGCTGGTCTAGCGGGGTGATGACACCCCTATCTTGTGCGGCTATCCATGCAGCGTGCGAAAGGGCCGGAAAGTCTTCTGCGAGGTCACTCGCTTGCTCAAGGACACTCTGGTAATCATCGAGCGTTTTCACTTCTCCTGTTCCGCTAACCCCTAGTTCGTCAAGGTAAGGGACAGTTACTCCGTTGAGGGGCATAAAGGCAAACGGATTGAGCCAAAACAGACCTTGCGTGAGCTTGGCTAGGCCCACTTGCCCAATTTCGAGTGCCTGCTCGAAGGTCTCCTCTTGCAAATTGCCATCTACGGCTTGGAGCGCGAGTGCCCAGAGCGTGGGGATATCCGACTCCTTGCGCTTGGTTCTATAAGGGAAAAACAGGGCATTGGTGGCTATACTCCAGGGAACGCCAGTAGTTTTAGCCGGAGCCTTCTCCTGAATACCCAGTTTCTTGCCTATGAAAGTAAATATCTGCTCGACACGTTTGTCCTTTTTACTTTTAAGAACCAGTGAGAAGAAAGTGAACGGGTCAATGACTTCTAATTCCAAGGTCTGGTCGCCATCGAAAGGGACTGAGACACCAGCCTCCCGCAAAATTGTCAGCAGAACCTTCTGAGATTCTGGTTGCTGGTACTCCATTAACTTTTTAGCGAGAGCGGTGAAAAAAGCGGTCCATTCGAAGGAGGCTGGTGCATGCAGCGCGTCAAACATGGGCCCAGCTACTCGCTCAGCGTACCAATCCTCATAAGTTTGCCCAGTGCCCACCTGATGCCAGATTTTGGGGCCACGTGCAGAACGGGCAATGCTGACGGCTGCGGCTGCACTTACAGAATCAAATACGACGTCTTCCGCAAACCGTAAGAATTTGGGGTCATCCGTGGGTACCAGGCTGCCTTTCTCCAGGAGGGTATGGCGCAGATTGAAGTAGTTGTGTTTCTGAAAAGATGGTGTCGTATCAACACGCGCCATGCTTCCGGCTTTCACCACTATGCCGTTGTGGCCAGTGGGCAGGCCTGTAGCGCGAACGCCAATTTTGGGGAGCTTCAGTTCAAAAGTAGGGATTGCGGCCTGGTTCTGGGTTCCGGTTGTCATTGAGGTTCTCCAGGGAAGGGTGAGCTGGCCCGCATTTCACTACGCGGCTCCATGCCCCGTGGATAGACGTGTCAGGACTTGGACTGGCTTGTCTCGCTGCCCAGCTCACAGAAGGAAGCCTTGTACAAGCCGTGAAGGTAGCAATTCGCAACAGGGTTCAAGAAGATTGTCAAAACGCTCTCCTCAGGGGTTAGGGTCTGCATTCAAAAGCTGGAATACCAGGTCAGTGTCTCATGGATACCGGTATCCATAGCTGAGCAGCCATAATGGAAACATGAGTCGACAAACCAGGGTTCTGCTCGTTTTTATCCACGCGGGTGGAGCAGGCAAGACCTCCACGACACGCGATATCGGCGCAGAGTTGGCCCGACGCGGCAAGAAAGTTCTCTTGATTGATTTGGACCCCCAGGCCAACCTGACAAACTGGCTTGGGGTGTACGACGCTCAGCCGGAACAGACCATGCAGGGGGTGCTGATGGACTACGAGGCCCCGCCGGAACCCCTTCACGTTCATGGCCTGGACCTGATACCCAGCCATCTCACCCTGGCCCGTACCGAGCGGCTGCTGGGCGGCCTGACCAACTCGGAAGGCCGCTTGAAAGTCGCCATCGATACGCTGCGCGAATCCGGCAAGTACGATTACATCCTGCTGGACTCACCACCCAGCCTGGGACGCCTGACCAGCAACGCAGCAAACTCCGCGGACTGGGTTATCGTTCCGATACAGGCAGCCCTCAAAGGTCTGAATGCACTGGATGGAGTGCAGGAGACGATTACTGAACACAGTCGCACCAACCGTGGCTTAAAGGTGGCGATGTATCTGGTCACCCAGATGAATAATACGAACGTGGCGCACGAGATGGTCGCTGCTTTCAAGGAAATTCTCGGGGAGCGGGTCAGTGGCCCGATGACCAGCCGGCCCGCCATCTACGGCAAAGCCCAGACCGAGGGCAGACCCATCGACGGAACAGACCGGAACGAGGCTGATGCCTTGAAGGAAATCGCAGCGGCCACTGACACCCTGTTGGAACGGGTAGGGGATAAGGCATGAGCAAGACCAAAGCTACGGCCAACCCGGCGCTGCAGGCTGCCATGACCCGCGCCCAGAAAGCCCAGAGTGGAATTCAGGCGGCAGAGGTCAGACATGTTCCCGTCGACTACCTACGGCTCGAGCAGATTGAGAGCTCGCCCTATCAGGCCCGAAAAGACTTTCAGAACATCGAAGAACTCGCCGAGGACATCCGGGCTAACGGCGTACTCCAGCCAGTGCTCGTCCGCCCTCTGGGCCATGACCGCTATCAGCTGGTCGCGGGTGAGCGCCGCTGGCGCGCCTCAAAACTGTCCGAGCAGGCCACTATCCCTGCGGTCATTCGTGAAATGACTGACCTGGAAGCGCGTACGCACGGTTTGCGCGAAAACCTGCAACGCGAGGACCTCAACGCTTACGAGTTGGCGCGCGCAGTCGTCGAACTGGTCGCCGTACAGACTGGACGGCCTGTCCAGGAAGTTCAAGCCGAACTCGGAGGTGCCAGCCCAACAGGGGAGACGCTCGACGTGCTTGAAGAGGCTCTACAACTGGTGAACAAGGAGTTGACCTACCTAAGCTTCCGTAGAAATTATTTGTCGCTGCTCCGACTTCCGGAGCGGCTGGTCTCGGCTATTGAGCAAGGAGCTTCGTACTCCGCTGTGCTCGCCCTCCGAGCAGCCACAGAGAATGAGCAAAAGGAATGGCTGCCTAAAGTCATCTCTGGAGAATGGAGCCGTCGCCAAATCCAACAGGCGATTGCCGAGCGGCAGCGTGAGCAAGCGCCTGAGACGGACAGGGGAGAGGTGAACTGGAAAAAGCAGATACAGGTCGTTAATCAGCAACTTACCCCTGAGCGACTCAGCAAGCTCAAGCCAACTCAAAGTAAGCAGGCCAGGAAATTACTCGAAGCCCTGGTGAAACTCCTTCAGGAAGATGCGGAAGGTTCCAGCTGAAGACTGCTGAGGCTCACGCAGGATGCGAAGTAAGAGAGAAGCCTTACGCAAGTGAACGCGTAAGGCTACTTTAGTTCTGGGGGAAACCCCCTTGCGCGTTCGAGTGGACATCGTCCTGGAGGACGGAAACCAGGAAAAGCGACATGTCGCATATCATAGTTTTTAGCTGTAATTGTCCGTTTCAGTTTTTTCCGCTGCTGCTGACGCACTCTGCCGAGCGCAACATCGCCATATGCGCATCGTCACAGCTCGACACTGGCCACATACTCCCTATCGTACTCCAGCAGATGCTGTTGATGCTCTTGTACGGCTGTTTCGAGACCCATCAACTTGCGAATGAGGACGCTTTTACTCTCCGAGTTGACGTATGTCTGGTAGCGTTGTGGGGCATCGGGGGAAACAGTGAATGGCTCAAGCGGGTAGGTTGAGTTTTTGAGTAATGTGCCCTCAATAAGGCAGGCTTGCTCAATCGCTTCCCGACGCGATAGACAGTGTGCGAGCAGGTCTTCAAGGCCTACCACACGCTCGGCCAACTCTGTAACAGATTTGCAACGTAGCCTGTTAGCGTAGCGAGGAGCATGACGGTTCTCTACACGAGGACGAGCCTGCCAACCGCCGTACTTATCGAAATCAGGCATTTGCGGCTCGCGCCGCTGCCAGGCAGCAATCAGGGCCTTAGCTTGCACATTGCGTAATAGGGTAGACCTATGTATGGGCGGCAAATCAGGTCGCAGAGCTGCGGCGGCAGCCAGGATGCTGTCATTAGTGTAGACACGCTCATCGCGCGGTACGCGTTTTTGTTGGTCGTCGAGGTAGGCTAATGCTTGCTCAATGCGACGTAGTGTCGCCTGGGAGCGACTTTCGCTTGCAGCACGCAGAGTATCAGGTTGCCGCAGCATCATAGGTAAGGGCTTCCCAGATTGTCATCATTGTCGCTGATGTGAGAGGGATATTATCGCTTCCGGCATAATACTTGGTCATATTGCTTTGTTTATGGCCCAGTTGACGTTGTATCTGCTCAACAGTAGCTCCTAGTGATTTGGCGCTATGTGCCATGGCGTGACGTAGGAGATGCGCTGATGGTGCACCTTCAGGGAGTGCCCCTAGTGTGGTAAGGCGTAGTAACGCATTCAGTGTGTAGTGTTTCAACGCCTTGCCATGCCACTGAAAAAGATATACACCTGGTTGTAGTTGCCATTCCGCACTGCCTTGTGTAATGACTTTCTGAAACTTTCCGCGAGCATCATCCAAATCGTTGACAAGATGATTCCAGTAAGGCTTGATAGCTATGCTTATGTCCTTGTATTTCTCTTGCTTTCGTTCACGCTTAGCGCCTTTCGGGAAGTAATATACTCTAAAAACTCTATAAGGTTTGGTCTTCTGATGATTCTGACGTTTAGGCTTGATTTTTAAAATCACAGTTTTGCCGTCGTTTATCCTTATTTGCTGAACTTCGTGCATACGCATGCCTGTGGTGGAGCAAATCATCAATAATAGGACGCCAATCGCTATACCCCCTGCTAGAGAATCTAGTTCAAACAGTATGGGCAGAGGACATCCATGCTCCTTTGCAGAGTTTACAGTTTCTCTAATTGACGTCCTAAGTTTCCCTGAGGGGAAAAATAGTCCTGAGCCAGGCATCATGAGGTCATCTTGGGGTAAATCTCTAGGGCCTACATGCTGATTTAGAGAACATGCAATGAGGGATTTTACAAAAAAAGGTTCATTGGGTAGCATTATGCCTTCACTGTCATAGGCACCCAAATACTGCAAGCACTTCGTGGTGTCGCCCACTGTTGCTCTGTCTCCGCGAATTTCAGCGTCTACCTCTTTAGGTGTAGTCCATCTTAGCTTAATGGTTGCCGATAGGTCTGGCAGAGGTAAATCGAACGTTTCCTTTGAATGTTCTAAGGCATGCTTTCCAAATTTTCGTAGACTCTGTATGACTAATGCCCGCATGACAGTAATCTGTAGCAAGCGCTGATAATGCGGCATTAACTGCTTAACATCTCGCCTTCTATTTTCTCTTCTGATGCTTATTGACTTTTGGATTAGCTGACTGATGTTGAGGTTCTTTGGTACAGGAGGAAGATAGTAGTTACTTAATGTATTATCGTTTGGGTATTCATATTTATAACGCTGCTGCGCATCATAACATGCTAGATATGCTGTGAGATAATCAATTCGAGAGCCATAACTGGCTCTACCATGATGCTTTTCGTAGTCTTGACTATTATTGATGTAAAATGTAATGTAGCTAGGCTTCATTTCGGATAGGCTTACAATATCTCTGCTGTCGAATATTTGTTTTAGTATACAATTGAGCTTTGTGATGGCTGACCGTATACTTCTTGGCGTGTTGCGTTCACTGTTCCCTACACGCTCGCCTAACAAGCAGATAGCCGCTGAGATAAGTGGGAGGAAATGTCTTGCTGCACGATAAGATGTAAGACATTTAAGTAATTCTACGTATTCCTCCGGAACCTCGAGTTCACTAGGTGAACCAGAGCGACGTAAAAGTAAGCGCATCATGTCGCTGGGTATAGGTAAGTTTTTCCATCCTATAGATTTTAGATAATGCCCTGGGCATAGTGTTCGTGCAATTGGAGTCAAATCACGCAATTTCGGTTCCCGGTAAATCATATTGTCTAATGCCAGGCCAATTGTGGTATGCAGATTTTTAATTCCTTCTGGCAATTTTTTCGGCAAAACAACATCACTTACTGCGGGGAAACCCTGCGATATCCACAATTTCTTCCAGAGGTGGCGAAAAGCATTGATACGGCCAATTTGAGCTGACAAACTACTGTGGGTATAAATGGTCTCGCGTCGCATTAAATAGATGGCGATAATGTCTAACCATGGCTCGTTGGCTCTGTTGATGGCGTCGAGGGCCTCAATTATTTCTTTAGGAGCACCAGGGGTCTTGCACCATTCACTGTAACGAGGACGCAATTCGGAGCGCAAAGCCTCAAAGAGTGGCAGCATACGCAGGTATCACCCCCGCGCGTATCGTGTTTTCTAACAATGTTTCGAGGTGCGCCGCTGGCTCTAAATCGCTTGCACGCCCCAGCTGCCTGGCATGCTCCTCCAGCAACTGAGTAACAACTCCGCGTAGGTCGTAGGTTTGCAGCGGATGCCAGGACGCCCACCCCATTCTCGTTGCAAAGGCACGTGCACTTTTGATGATTTCCCAGTCACTCTGGGAGACCTCTAGGATGCGGTCGAGTGCTTGATTGACGTACCAGTATCTGATTTGATGAGGCCGTATCTCGATGTTGTTCCCCAACTGCCGCCATGCCCCACGTCTGAAAGTGGGTACGGTGTATGGGGTTCCGCGGCTGCTGATAAACATCGGGGTAGCAAGTGGGTCGCTAACATACTGTGTATAGCTGGTGTAACTCCAAGGCCGGGCACCACGCGTGGCCATATAGCGGCTGTACATTGGGTCAAATGTCATGCGCTCGCTGGCGATGTACTCGGTTAGCAACCTATTGGCATCACGTGATAAGGTCGCCGACTTACTCAGGTGTCCGTGACTCCCCTTGCTCCGCAACTGAAGGACGGATCGTTCAGCATCGTAGCTCCCCCAGCACATTTCAACAATTTCCGAAACGCGAGCGCCAGTGGAAATTAGCATCTCCAAAATCGCACGGTCGCGCACACTCCAGCCAGCTCTGGACGCTGCATCCCTAAGTTGGGCTGGCAAATCACGATTATCGAGCAGTTCCTGCGGTATCACTTTATAAGCATGTATTTTGTACTGCCCTGCTGGCTTACCCAAATACTGATTGTGGCGGCCTGAAGGACGCTTGAGGCCCGTCTTGCCAAAGGGTGTCTCATCCCGCCATCCAAGAGCAATAACCGAATTGCAGCAAGTTTTGAGCCTGGCGATGACCGTTTTGAGTGTGCTATGGGAGGCTCCCTTACAGTACACATACGTGTGTGCGCCTCGCTGCTGCACGTCCGCACCATAGTGTTGTCGTAACAGAGCATTGATACCCGCAACCCATGATTCATTGGGCGCGAACCATGGGCGGTCAATATGGCTAATAGCTGCGGATAGCAGGCGTACGCTATATACCGCGACTTTCTCGTCATGCTCGCTGACAATGCGGTTGTAAAGCCGAGTTAGATGTACATCTGGTACGTTATTAACGTAAATCAGCTTGCTTGGGCTTTCTCCGCGGATGCAGAGTTCTGGAGCCAAAACGTGTTTTATAACCATGCGGTAACTCCGACTGATGTCAGGGCCCATCAGTCTTGGTCTGGGTCAGACGTGGGAATTACCCATAGGGGAGCCATTGATTTACACCAATGATGGGCATTCAAATCATATTTTTCTTAAGATGAGAAATATGAAATAAATTAGTGTAGCTCACTATTCTCTGTCATCAGCAGTCTTTCGGCTCCAGTCAAAATCGTTCTGTTGACAGACGAATTTCCCATGATATGCTTATTAAACATATCAGTTTCAGGTGGTGGTCAATGGAGATTTTGACGACGGAGGAGTTCAGAAAGCACCCAGGGGCCGTACTGGCTAACCTCCTTCGAGGACACTCATTTCTCCTGATAGAGAATGATGTTCCAGTCGCCCAGCTGTTGTTCCTGGAACGAAAAGAAGCTAATGCCTCTCCCATGGCCACTAGTGAGCTGTGGCATCAGCAGCTGCAGAGTTGCCGAACCATTTTCGACGATGCTGCACTTGCCCGCATACTTGGACTAACACAACGAACCTTCATCCTCCTGAACACCAAGAATCTCTGCCCAGACCTCGTTCAGGCTCGCCTTGAAAAGCTATCTAAGGCAGTACTGCAACAGAGATGCCTTTGGACACCACGCCGCATTCTCCGTTGGTGGAAGACCCCTAATTTTGAACTGCAGAATGCTAGCCCTGTCGATTACCTCGCACGGCCCTGGCGGCCAGAGGATGACCGAAGCAAACAGGTTTTTTCGCTTATCAGGCGCGAATTTCTCTTAAGTGACGAAACGGCGGAAGTTGACGGATGGCCTGAATGACCGGTCTGAAAATCGTTGAAACCCTTCCTGAAGGCATGGATGCTCTATGGGTGACGCTCGACGATGAGCTGACCAGGCTGATTCATTTGAAGACTCTGCGTTCCGATTCCCGATTTTCCTCCCTTCAATTTCCACGCTTAGCGTTGCAAGCGCGAATTACGCCAGATGGTCAATTTGTGCGCTGGCCAGGAGGAGAAGTCATGACGGTCGAAATGGTTCAAAAGGCCAGCCCTGGCAATCACCTCTGCGACTTGTTGGCGCTGGTGCCGAGCAAGAATCGTTACAGGCCGGTGTTGCCACTCTTATGGGGCGCAGACCCCGTCCTACACGCTTATCTCGATGTCCGGCCAGAAATGAGTCTCCGAACGAACTTGGGCCTGAAAGAGCAGGAATGGCAGCGAATGATTCAAAAGACCGCAGGAGTTCCCCGCGAGCTGGTCATCGCTCGCGTGAGTGACCTCTATCTGCTGCTGAGCGGCTTATTCCCATCAGGCAGCCTGCCGATGCTTGTGCGTCAGACCTGGCCCATTATCAAACGACGAAGCGGAATTTCCTCAGTGGAGACCATTGCAGAATGTATTACTGCTGGACGTTATGACCTGATTGAGTACCCGCTCGCGCGCCTCCTGGTGGGGCAGTCCAGCGAAATGGAGGACGTGTGGCGCGTGCTAGAGTCAAACGGTGAGACGCCCGAGTGCCCTGCGGCGACAGGCATTAACGCCGGACGGCAGGCCGGTCGGTAACGTGGTCGGTGAACGCGTCAAGGAAGTCAGGCTCAAGCAGGGGCTGAGCCTGGAGCAACTCCATGATTTGATTCTCGAAGTGACTCAATTGGATATCAGTCAACCGACGCTCTCGAGAATTGAGCGCCAGGAGCGCAGTGTCTACGATTTCGAGGTGGCCGCTTTCGCTAGAGTATTAAAGGTGGATGCAGGTTGGCTGCTGGGGCTCACTAATGAATAGGTTGAGCCGTTACAGTCGTGGCGGAAAAGTTCTTACAGTTAGAGGTGACTAAACTGTTGAGAAATTTTCGTATGCTAAATCCTATCCCAAAGTATCTCAGTTGAACCTCTCAAATTGAAGGCTGTAAAACGCTGATTTCATCTGACGCCAAGAGTTTATATTTTCTGTCAATAATTTAGCTTCTAGCACAACGAACTTTGCTCAGCGTACGATGTTGAGTGAACCATATAGTGACCCCTGGTAGGTCAATGACGCGATATACATGAAGTATGGTGATTTTCGAGGTTTCGAGCGCTACTAAGGTGACGACATTCATTCGGCTAACCTAGTCACCACATCTAAACTGGAAGTGCACAATGGTCACACGGGAGTCCAAATATGTCCTCTTACGAGCAGCTACTCGACCAGCCACTGCACTCGCCTATTTTTCCTGAGACGGTTCGAATCATCCGCATCGAGCCGCTCGGTGGTCGTCACAAGGTCACCGCTGCGGGCCTGACCTCACAGCGCCTTCATCAACGAATGCTGGACGGGACGGCCATGGACGTACTGCTGCAACTAGTCGCCAGCACGAAAACTGATTTTCAGGGGAATCCTGAGCTGTTCGCGCTTGGTGTCGAGGCTCGCCGGATTCAGCTCGGTTACACTTTCGACCCGTTCTTCGCCGTCTCCGCCAGCCGCATTGACCCGCTTCCGCACCAGCTCGAAGCCGTTTACGGCGTGCTCCTCAAGCGACCGCGCATCCGGTTTCTGCTGGCCGATGACCCTGGGGCTGGGAAGACAGTCATGGGTGGCCTGCTGCTCAAGGAGCTTCGTTACCGCAAGCTGCTCGACCGTGTTCTGATTGTGACTCCAGCTAACCTGACCGACCAGTGGCGACGGGAAATGCGGGACAAGTTCGGTGAAGAATTCCACGTCATTAACCGCGACGTGGCCGGGCTCGCTTACGGCGAGAATCCCTGGGAGCAGGAGAACCTGGTCGTCACCAGCATGGATTTCGCCAAACGCGACGAGCATCTCGAACAGCTCAGGCGCGTTCACTGGGATCTGGTCATCGTGGATGAATCGCACCGGCTGTCCGCCACCAAGTACGGCTCCGAGGTCAAGCGCTCACAGCGTTATCGCCTGGGCGAAGTGCTCTCCGGCACCAGTGCCCACATGCTGCTGCTGACCGCCACGCCCCACCAGGGCGATGACGAGAAGTTCCGGATGCTCCTCGACCTGCTGGAACCGGACCTGTTCGCCACGGCAGGACTCCTGAAAGAAGCCGCCAATCGGGGTGAAAACCCCATCATGCTGCGCCGCCTGAAGGAAGACATGACCGACTTCGACGGCAAACCGTTGTTTCCGCCCCGTTACGTTCACACCCCGCAATTCAAGCTCTCGCCCAGCGAGCGGGCCCTCTACGACCGCGTGACCGATTACGTCACCAAGCACTTCCGTATGGCCTGGGACGATAGGCGTCGCAACGTGGGCCTCGCCATGACTGTGCTTCAGCGCCGCCTCGCCAGCAGCAGCTACGCCATCAGCCGTTCGCTGGAAAACCGTCTGAAGCGCCTCCAGGCGCTACGCGACGACGTGAACAATCTTGCCGGTGACCCCTACCTGGGCTACACCGAAGAGGAACTCGAAGAACTTCCTGAAGATGAGCGCTGGGAACTGGAAGACCGCCTGGCCGAGCGTTTGACCCTGGCCCGCAACCTGCCGCAGCTCGAAGAGGAAATCCGGGAACTGGAATCGCTGAGCAAGGAGGCCCGCACCCTCGCCAGGCTGGAACAGGACCGCAAGTTACAGGTCCTGCTCGGCGTGTTGGCAAAGCTGAACGGCGAGAAGCTTCTCGTCTTCACCGAGCACAAGGACACGCTGAATTTCCTGGTGGGCGTCCTCCGGAAGCAGGGTTACGCCGTGACCTCGATTGACGGCAGCATGGGACTGGAAGAGCGTGTAGGCCGGGAGCGCGAGTTCCGCGACTCGGCACAGGTCATGGTCGCCACTGAAGCCGCTGGGGAAGGCATCAACCTGCAATTCTGCTCGGTCATGGTCAATTACGACCTGCCCTGGAACCCCACCCGATTAGAACAGCGCATGGGCCGCATTCACCGTTACGGCCAGAAGTACGAGGTCAACATTCACAACCTGATTGCCGAGGGGACCCGCGAAGGCGATGTGCTGGCCCTGGTGCTGGAAAAACTGAAACTGATGCGCGACCAGCTGGGCAGTGACCGCGTGTACGACGTGGTGGGCGAACTGCTGGGCGACGTGGACCTGGAACAGCTGATGCTGGAGCACCTGCTGGGCCGCAAGACGCTGGCCGAGATTCAAGCGATGGTCGAGGCCCGGCTTTCGCCAGAGCGGGTGGATTACCTCAAGGAAGTCACCCTGGAAGCCCTGGCCAAGCGCGATGTGGACCTTTCCCGCCTGCGGGCCGACCGCGAACAGAGCGAACTGACCCGCATTCAACCGGAGTACACGTCACGCTTCTTCGTGCAGGCGCTGGAGAAGCTTGGTGGTAAAGCCACACTGCGGCAGGATGGCTTGTACACCATGCGTGTCCCATATGAACTTAGGAGCAAGGCCCTGGGGGTCAAAAGCGAGTACCTGAAGACCACCTTCGATAAACGGGCCGCTTACGACGCCGATTTCCTGGCACCCGGCCACGCACTGTTCGACCTGGTGCTCCAGCAGACCCTGGAGATGGCTGGCCCAGTCCTTCGGCAGGGGGCGACGTTCGAACTCGATGGCCTGACCGATGACGCCACACTGGGGTTCTACGAACTGGCTGTGGTGGATGGCCAGGGAGCTACAGCATCCCGCCGCCTCTTCGCCATTCAGCAGCCCCAGGGGCAAACACCAGGGTTGGTCTCATCGAGGGTGCTGGTGGACGCCTTGCCTTCAAAGACGCAGGAACCGTTAGATACGGCTGGTCAGGAACTTCAGGGCAGTCTCGAAAGCTGGCTGCTAGATACTCAGCTGGAGCCCTACGAGGAGGAGGTTCGCAAGGAGCGCCTGCGAGAAGTGGACATTCGCCGCCGCTACGGCACGCGCAGTCTGGAGCACCTGATTCGGGAGTCCACGCGCAAGCTCACTCAGCACAAAATCAAGCAGGCACAGGGCGACGACATGAAACTCGCTATCGGCCAGGAGGAACGGCGGCTGAAAACCCTACAGGAACGGCAACGCAGCTTCGAAGCCGAACTGGAAAAAGAATCTCAGCTGATGCCAGAGGCTGCCAACCTGCTGGCTCTGGCATATCTGCGGCCCCTGCACCCTGCCGAACAGAACTTGCCGAACGAAGATGACCCTGAAGTCCGAAGAGCTGTCGAACTGGCTGGAATGCGAGTGACCGAGGAGTATGAACTTGCACATGGCCGCACGCCAGCGGATGTCAGTGCTGATAACGTCGGATACGACATTCGCAGCGTCAAGCCTGGTCCTGCGGCTGACGCGAAGCCCGCCGAGCAACGGTACATTGAAGTGAAGGGCCGTGCTGGCGTCGGGCCAGTGGTCCTCACGCCAAACGAATGGATTACGGCAGGTCGTCTTGGCGACGAGTACTACCTGTATGTCGTGACGAATGCCTTAAGTGCCAGCCCCACCCTTACCGTCGTGCAGAATCCCGCTGTCAACTTGATCCCAGGGCAGGAAGTGACCGTTTTGCACTACATCATCCCAACCGAGGAATGGCAGCGGGCTGGTGAAGTCGGTTAATCAGCGTGCTTCCAGATGTGCCATGATTCGCGCTTCGACAACTGTCCAGGGACACACCTTACGAAAGGCTGCTGCCACACTGCCTGGGCGCATATGTCGCTTTTCGTACATAGGAGGTGTTTTAAGAAAGCTGCTATCAAGCGCAAAGTGAGGACTTTCACGAACTGCTCCGGGTCACCGCGTCCTCGGCACGATTCTCGTGCAATGCCCGCTGATGCGCCTCAACCAGTGTCAAGCGATGAGTAACCACCGGTAGTCCAACAAAGGGTCGGAACGTGTGTTACTGAGGTCATTGTCCGTGCCAAGTCTCAGGTGGCCCCAAAGGTGGCGACCTTCACCGCCCGCTGACGGTGATCAGGGTGTCACTCCCTTCTTTCAAGGCGGTATACGACAGTTCGCCTGCTACGCTCTTCCCGATAAACGCAGAGTAATGATCAGCACCCTCCAGTTCATCTTCAAGCTGTACGTATCCAGCCTCGCGCAACACCTGGAGCACGGCCCTGGGCTGCCAGCCCGGAAGGCGGAACTGTTCCACCCGGCTGTCGCCCTGGCGAACTTCTCGGCGGTAGGTGGTGCTTTGTGGGCAAACGGGCGTCCATGCGTCGGGACGGGGCGCGGCGCTCCACACCTGCTGGGGGGTGGCAAAGCAGTACAGGGGACTGCGCCAGCGGGCTTCGGCCAGCCACTGCCGTCCGGCCAACACACCGAGGAACAGGGTCAGCAGGCCAGCGAGCCATAAGAACTTATTCGCGGGCGTGATCAATGGCACTCTCAATCATGGTGGTGACATGCTCATCCAGCAGACGGTAGTAGGCCACGCGGCCCTCTTTGCGGAAGGTTACGACCCTTCCTTCTCGAAGAAGGCGGAGTTGGTGGCTGATGGCGCTTTCACTGATGCCGACCACAGCAGCCAAATCACAAACGCACAGTTCACCTGAGTTCAGGGCGATCAGGATTCTCAGGCGGGTGGGATCAGCCATCAGTTTCAGGAAAGTGCTGGCCTGCTCAATGCACAAGGCATCTGGTAAGGACGATAGCGCCTGCGCTACGGCTTGCGGGTGGACGCATTTCACTTCGCATACATCTGCGGGCACAGGGGTAGGGACAGACATCATTCCATTGTACGGCGCGGCCTTCAGCGTCATTTCATGACCGCCACTACGTCCTGCGCCACGCGCTCAGGGTTCGTCGTGACCTGCGTGTAGTCCCACACCAGCCGCAACCGTCCCCGCGCGTCCACCAGGTAGACCCCCGTGGTGTGGTTCACCTGGTACTCCAAAGGCCCTTTGACATCCACGTACTGATACCCCACGCCCCACGCTTTGGCCCCTTCAGCGAGTTGCGGTTCGGGGATAATCATGCCTCTGGCCTGCGGGTTGAAATACTTGACGTATTCGTTCAACTTGCTCACGGTGTCCCGTTTGGGGTCAACAGAAATCAGCAGCGGGACGAAGTTGGCCTGCCGGTCTGCGGGCAGCGTCTGACGCACCCGTTCCAGGGCCGCCAGGGTGGTGGGGCAGATATTGGGGCAGTTCAGAAACCCGAAAAACACCGCCACGGTCTGCCCACTCAAATCAGTCAGCGCCAGGGGTTTGGCGTCATCACCCGTGCCGCTCAGGGGTGGGGCCAGTTTATTGGCTGGCAAGGCCGTACCGTACAAGTTCAGTGGATTGCTGACCTTGTTGGCGATCCACACGGAACCGAGCAGCGCCGACACCGTGAAGAGGGCCAGCGCCAGGGATGACCGCCAGGAACGCTTCGCTGGTGGGTCGGGGGGACGCGTCGGCGAGGTATCCGCCTCGACCAGTGGGGCGTCTTGGGTCACGGGTGAACCTCCATGTGGCCGCCGTCATGCAGGCCAGCGGCTTCCACCTGCACCGTCACATGCTCGATGCCGTACTGCTCGGCAATCTCGGCCACTTCTTTGCTCAGGTCTGAGGTCGCTTCAGCGCTGACGAGGTGGACGCTCAAATTGTTTTCGCCGCTGGTGACACTCCAGACGTGCAAGTCATGCACTTCCTGCACGCCGCGCAGGGCGCTGAGTTGTGCGCGCAGGGCACTCAGGACAAGGCCATGCGGCACGCCTTCAAGCAGCACATTCACGCTTTCCTTCAGCAGCGTCCAGGTGCGAGGCAGTACCCATAGGCCGATCAGTGCGCCCAGCACCGGGTCAATCCAGGTCATCCCGGTCAGGCGGATCAGCAGCGCCCCCGCGATGACCGCCACCGAACCGAGCAGATCACCCATCACCTCCAGATAGGCGGATTTCACGTTCAGGCTGCCCTGACTGCCGCTGACCAGAATGCGGGCGCTGACGATGTTCACCAACAGGCCCAGCGTGGCGACGATCAGCATGGGCGTGGTCTGTACCTCCACTGGCTCCCGAAGGCGCTTGTAGGCTTCAAACAGAATGTAGATACCGATGGCGAACAGCATGCCAGCGTTCAACGCGGCAGCCAGAATCTCCGTGCGCCGATACCCGAAGGTGCGCTTCAGGTCGGCGGGGCGCTGCCCCACCCTGATGGCAAAGAGGGAGAGGGCCAGCGCCATCACGTCGGTCAGCATGTGGCCCGCGTCCGACAGCAGCGCCAAACTGCCCGATAGAAATGCGTAGATGACTTCCACCACCAAAAACGTGCCCGTCAGGGCCAGTGCGGTGGTCAGTTGGCGGGCGTTGGCATCCTTGCCGTGACTGTGACCCTCACTCATGGCCCCTCACTCATGATTCATGCCGTCCATGTTGTCCAGGTCGGTGTTGTCTGCGGCGGCGGCAGGGGGTTGGATACTCCGGGTCTTGAGCAGCGCGTCAATGGCGCGAATCTCTGAGGTCTGTGAGGCGATGACCCGCTGGGCGAAGGCCTTGACCTGCGGCTCCCTGACCGTGTTCAGGGCCGACTTTGCCATCAGCACGCCTCCCAGGTGGTGTTTCCTGAGCAGCGCCAGATACCGGCCCTCGGCCACTGTGGGGGGCAAGTGATCGAGGGCCTTCACCTCTTCAGACAGCGCCATGCCCATCGCCTCCCGGTTCATCCCGCTCATGGGTGGTTCGCTGCCCGCAATGGGGCGGTTCCAGGCCATCAACCAGCCGCTCATCTGCCCAATCTGGCCCTGCTGGGTAAGGGCAATGTCCTGCGCGAGCAGTTTCACTGCCGGGTCACTGGCCCGCTTGAGCATCGTGACACTCATCTCCACGGCCTGCGCGTGGTGGGCGCTCATGTCACGGGCAAAACGGACATCGGGGCTGGATTCGGCGGGAAAAGGGGTGTTGCGGCCACTCAGCAGCGCTGCCCCGATAGCCCCGCCCGCGAGGAGGGCCGTCAACTGGAGCGGCGTCCTGCGCCAGCGGCTCACTGGGTGTTGCTGTGCGAGCCGCTGCACGCTGCGCCGATCTCCGGGGCACTGCCCCCCTGCTCGAACTTCTGAATGAACTGTTTGAGGCGCGGGTCACTGGCACTGTCCAGTTCCAGTTGGGCGTTCCAGGCGGTCAACACGATGGGCGAGGGTTGGTCGGCGCGGGGTGTGAGCAGGGTGTGGGTGCGTCCGCCCAGCGCGTCCTTGAGGGCCATCACTTCGCTGGTGTTGATGTTGGGGCGGTAGGTGGCCCACACTGCGCCGTGTTCCAGGCTGTGAACCGCGTATACATCGTAAATTTCCTTGTCGTAAATCCCGCAGTTCTGCCAGCGCGGGTTGTGCGGCCCACCCACGGGCAAGGCTTCCTTGTAATCAATGCGGCCATCTTGGTGATCGCCACCCTCGTACTTGAATTCTTTCAGGCCGGGGATGGTCTCGCTGGACTTATTGCAGGCCACCAGGGCCAGCAGCAGGGCGGGAAGCAGGTATTTCATGACTCTCCTTTGGGTTGGGTCTGCGTGAGGGCTGTGGGAGGCGTGGGCGTGCGACGTGCCGAGGCGAGGAGCAGGGCAGCCACACCGAGCAGCACGAGGACATCAGCCAGGTTAAAGACCGGGAACGGCTGAGCGCTGAGGCGTTGACTAAAGCGGTCAAGCAGCGGGGATGACAGGTAGTCTACGACTGATCCGCGTGTCAGGCCGTCTACCGCATTCCCCAACGCTCCAGCAGCGATCAGCGCCAGAGACAGGGCAAGTTTGGGGTGCGGGCGACCACGCCATAGCGTGAGGATCAGGCCCAGTCCCACGGCCAGGCGGAGCACGGCCAGTGGCACGGTCAGGCCGCTGAGCAGGCCCCAGGCTATGCCTGGGTTCAAGGTATACGTCAGGCTCAAGAGACCGGGGATCAGCGGACGAACAGGCGTGTTTACGAGATTCTGTGCCGCCCAGGCTTTCAGCAACAGGTCGGTCAGCAGCAGCGCGAACAAGAGTGCAAGAGCTATTGGAAACGAAGGACGCCACGACACAGGCCCAGTATACCTGAGCGATTGTTCATGTATGTTGCGATGGAGCTTGGCAGGGGAGGCTGTCCGGCCTTCTTTTTCATGCCGCCGACGTTCACTGCACGGGGCGCTGTCCACACCGGCATGCCACGCACGCAGCCCGCTTGCATGGCTTAAGCAATCGCGCCCGTGCGGACGCCACAGCCGTGGTGAAATTTACTCCATGCCCTGCATCATCAGTTCAGCCGTTGCTCGGTTCTGGCCGATATACGGTTGTTTTCCTATCCAGTCACGCCTTTACCCCAAAGAGGCTGCCGATCAAGGCGCTCAGGGCCATTGCGACGGCCCCCCACAGGGTTACTCGCAAGGCCCCTTTTAGTCTCGACGCCCCGCCCGCGTGTGCGGCCATCGCCCCCAGCACAGTCAAGGTCAGCAGAGTGATAACCGTGACCCCTACGCTCACGATGCTCTGTGGCAGGAACACCGCCCCAAGCACTGGGATGATACCGCCCGCCACAAACGCCGCCGCTGAAGCAAAAGCGGCCTGAAAAGGCTGTGCCCGAAGCTGCTCAGTGATGCCCAATTCCTCACGGGCGTGTGCGCCCAGCGCGTCCGCCGCCGTGAGTTGTTGCGCCACCTGCAAGGCCACCACAGGTTCCACCCCACGCGACACATAAATGTCCGCAAGTTCCTGCAATTCCATTTCAGGGTGTACACGCAGTTCCTTGGCCTCTTTCGCCAGATCGGCATTTTCCGTATCGGCCTGGGACTGCACGGACACGTACTCTCCCGCCGCCATCGAAGTGGCTCCGGCCACCAGCGCTGCTACGCCCGCCAGCAAGATGGTACTTGCCGTGATTCCACGGGCGGCGGCCACACCCACCACCACGCTCGATACCGACACCACACCGTCATTTGCACCCAACACAGCAGCCCGCAGCCAGTTCACGCGCCCGGTATTGTGGTGTTCCTTGTGATACTCCACCACTTCAGTCGTTTGACTCATCACAACATTGTATCTGCGGCGTCTTTTATGTCAGGTTCAGTTGTAGAGCGTATACGGGTTCACCTGCGAACCAGCGAAGTACACCCGGAAATCCACATGCGGCCCGGTACTGTTCCCGGTGCTGCCCACACGCGCGATCACCTGTGCTGTCGTCACCCGCTGCCCGACCCTCACGAGGTTGGCGCTGTTGTGGCTGTAGCGGGAGGCATACCCGTTGCCGTGATCTACGACAATCGTCCACCCCCAGCCGGTTCGGGCATCAAAGCGCGACTCGCGCACCGTGCCGCCCAGCACGGCGCGGATTTGCGTACCGAACGGAGCGGCCATGTCCAGCCCGATATGTGCAGCGCTGTAGGGCGTCGTGATTCGGCCCTGTACGGGCATCACAGCCTGCACGCGAATGGAAGCCGGACGCACCACAGCCCCTCCCACCCGGTTTGGACTTCCGGTAGCTCCTGCTGGCGCAGGGAGTTGCAGCATCTGGCCGGGCCGCAACCTGCTGGCATCCAGCCCTGGGTTTACGCCCAGAATGGCCTGCACTGAAGTGCCGTGCCTGACCGCCAGCCTATAGAGCGTGTCGCCTGATTGAACGTTGACTGTCACGGCCCCCGCTGCACTCAGGGTCAACAACAGCGCCAAGGCCCTTGGTATCATGTGAATCCGCATAAGACAGCGTGAAGCTAACAGCCCTCAGGCCGCTTGTCATGAGACGGCGGCCCCTGACGGCGTTCCCTGGCTGCCACCACGGCGATCAGCAGCAAAACCACTGCCGTTAGCCAAGGCCCGGCATCACCAAGCCGCACCCCCCAGGTCTCAACGTTGACTGGGGCGAATTTCACCGCCAGGCTGGCGGCCATAAACCTGGGCAACCGCTGCGTGACCACACCTTGCGGGTTAACTGCCGCCGTCACTCCATCGTTGCCAACCCGCAGCCACCAACGCCGCGTCTCAATGGCCCGTACCCGGCCCATTTGAAAGTGCTGCTCGGCTCCCATGCTGGAGCCGAACCAGGCGTCATTGGAGGGCGTGACCAGCACGTTTGCGCCTTCCCTGACCAGCACGCGGGCCAGCACCGGAAAGGTGGACTCGTAACAGATCAGTGTCCCGAACCGCAGGTCGCCGGAGACCACCGGGGCCATGCCCTGGCCCGGCTCACGACCTGTCAGTTGAGGCAGGCCCATCATGCGGAAGATGGCCTGATAGAGCGGCCCCAGCAGGCGCGAGCCGGGAAAGAACTCGCCAAATGGCACCAGTTTCACCTTGTCCTGCTTGCCGAGTAAGCGGCCTTCCTGAGTCAGCAACACACTATTCCGGGGCCGTGGATCACTCAGCGCCGCGCCCAACAGCACTGGGACGTGAATGGCCTGCAATCCGGCCTGGTCGGTGATCCCCGCTCCCCACGACACGGCAGTTTCCGGCCACACCACGATGTCCGCTTCCCGTTCAGCCAGACCGCGCCCAGTCAGGGCCAGGTAACGCGACCAGTCCTGCGCCGTCTGCCCAACAACCTTTTCTCGCGGGTCAACGTTGCCCTGTATCAGCAGGGCTGTGCGGTTCGGCTCTGGCATGGCGGGTCGCGTCAGCCCAAAACTCAAAGCCGCGAGCCACGCCGCCGAGGTGAGGCCCATCAAGGCTCGGCGGCGCGAGGCCAGAGCGCTAGCGCTCAGACCCACCAGCAGTCCCAGCAGGGACACGCCGCCCAGTTCTGCTACCTGTACCAGCGGAGTCAGGGCCAGCGTATAGCCCAAATTGCCCCAGGTGAAGCCCAGCGCCCCCGTTTCACGCAGGGTGTCCAGCAGCGTCAGCGCAAACGGCAAGGCCAACAGCACAAAACGTCCTGCCAGGGCGCGGGTCAAGGTCAGCGTCACGGCCCACAGCCCTGCCAGCAAGCCCACCAGGAAGGGATAGAGCGCGATGATCCCAACTCCCAACAGGCCCATCAGGCTGGCGGGCAGCCACAGCAGCAGCGTGCCAAACAAGCCGCAGGCAAACCACCAAGTCTCCTGAAATGTTCGGCGCACGGAGGAGTGTTTGATGCGGACGAACAACCATGCCAGTGGCACCGCTGCCAGCCACCCCAACGGTGACGGGGGGAAGGTGAGCGCCAGCAATACACCCATCAGCGTAGCTGCAAGGAGAGAATTGGCGATGGGATGGGCCTTGATAAAGGCAACAAGCACTTTACGAAGCAGTGCGGACAACACAACAATCAAACCGATACTCGGTCTCTCGTAGTGAAGTGAAAGAAGGAGGTAAATCCCACGACTTCACGGTCATGACATCAATTCCAGCAGATACAAGGCCACGAACCCGGCGAAAAACGCGCCGGTGGTCAGCGGTGTTTCCCGAACCTCATGGGCTTCAGTCAGCAACTCCTCGACCACCAGATACATCAGTGCCGCCGCGCCGAAGGACAGGACAATCTCTAGCGCCATCCCAGACAGTCCACTCAGCAGCGTGCCGCCTATCAGCGCTCCGAGTACCACCAGCAGACTGAGGCCCACGATACTCAGAATGGTCTGTCGTCTGGGTGTCTGGGCGTTCCCTAAACTGGCTGCCAATGAGATGCCAAGAAAAAGCAGTTCCAGGGTCAAGGCAATCACCAGTAATAGCCCAACCCTTTCACCCGCTGCGAAGCCCACACCAATCAGTAAACCATCAATCAGAACGTCAATTCCCACGACTGCCAGCAGGCTGGTGTTGCCCCCCTGCGTGGCTTCCGCCTGTCGCTCAGCGCGGCTTTCCAGATGCCCGGCCAGTTGCTTGACCCCCAACATGGTCAGTACGCCGATGGTGAAACCGATGACCACCCCCAACGGTTGATGGCCTTTGGTGATGGCGGGCAGCAACTCGCCCGCCACTGCGGCCAAGACGACGCCCGCCGCAAAGTGCTGCAAGAAGCTGCGAAGGTGTTCCCCTGGTACGCGGTAAGCAGCAATCGTGCCGCCCATGATGGTGGCCGCCACTGGAATCATAGTCAGACTCAGGATGTTGCCTAGGGTTGAAGTCATGAGCGCTCCAGGGCCGCCAGAATCCTGGGTCGCTGATGATCAAACAGGCCGTAGAAAGCCTGATCTCCAATGATAGTCACAGGCGCAATACGCACTCCGGCACGGCGCTGCATTTCTTGCAGGGCAGCGGGATCACCCCGGACATTCTTCTCGGTAAAGGCCGCGCCTTGGCGGGTCAGCAGATGCTTGACGGCCTCGCAATCGGCACAGTTGGGCACAGTGTAAATGGTTATTTCAGGCTTGGTCATGTTCTCTCCTGGCCTTACAGCCAGCGCGGCACCTGCTGGCGGTACTCGGCATACTCCTGGCCGTGCATCTGACTCAAATGCTGCTCTTCAAGCCTGACCTGCACCTGCATCAGCAGTTCTCCGGCCACCAGAACGCCCAGGGTCACGGCGTTGGGCAGCACCAGAAAGAGGCCCAGCAAGTTCAACCGCATGCCGAGAAAAATAGGATTGCGGGAAAGGGCGAAGGGGCCACGGCGAATGAGGGCGGTCTGATTGGCGCGGTCTATGCCCACCCGCCAGGATGACCCCATTGCAGACTGAGCGGCGGCAATCCAGGCCAGGGAACAGAGCAGCAGCCCCCAGCCCAGGGCGCTGATCTCCGGGCGGATGACGGGCAGGATCGGCCCCAACCACCTGAGCATCTGCGGCACGGCAGCGGCCATGACTGCGAGCGCCAGCCACGTTAGCAGCACCCCGCGCATACCGCGTCCGATGTAGCCGTAAGCGGAATCGTCGTAGGTCAACACGACGGGATTGATGCCCGTGGTGCGCCAAACGGTGACACTCCGCCAAACAAAGGCAATGAGAAAGTACAGCAGGCTGTACGCCAACAGCAGGGCGGCCTGAGTGGAACTGAACTCCGGCATCTCATCCCTCCTTTAGTGGGCGTGGCCTTTCCAGCGCAGTAATCGCAGGGCGTTGGCTGTGACAATCGCGGTTGCGCCCGTGTCGGCCAGAATCGCCATCCACAGGTTGGTGTAGCCCAGCAGTGTCGTGACCAAGAAAATGGCTTTCAAGCCGAGCGCAAAGGCGATGTTCTGCTTGATGTTGGTCATGGTGTCGCGGGAAAGCTGTACCAATTCTGTTACCCCACTGACCTTCTCGCGCAGCAGGGCGGCGTCGGCGGTTTCCAGGGCGACATCGGTGCCGCCCCCCATAGCGATGCCCACGTCTGAACGGGCCAGTGCGGGCGCGTCGTTGATGCCGTCCCCAACCATCGCCACGCCGCCCTGGGCTTTAAGCTGGTCAATGACCTTCAGTTTGTCTTCGGGCAGTAGTTCGGCCTGCACGTCCAGGCCCAAGCTGCTGGCGATGGCTTTTCCAGTGCGCTGGTTGTCCCCGGTGAGCATCACCGTCTGAATGCCCATCTGGCGCAACTGGGCCACGGCTTGCTGGGCGTCTTCACGCGGTTCATCTCGAATGGCGATAATGCCGAGCGCCTGAACGTCATCATGCAGTACCACGGCGGTTTTGCCGTCACTCTCGAAGCCTTCAATGGCCTGCTGGAACTCTGCCGAGACCGATGAATTTGCTGCCGCATACTTGGGGGAACTGATGGACAGGCGGCGTTCCTCCACCATGGCACTGACACCCTTGCCGGAGAGCGCCTTGGCCTCAGTGGCAGCGGGAAGGGTCAGATTCTGCCCTTTGGCCTCGTCGGTAATGGCTTTGGCAAGTGGGTGACTGCTGCCCGCCTCCACTGCCGCCGCGAGCCGCAGCACCTCGCTGCGTTCAGCACCCAGCACGTCCGTCACGCGGGGCTTGCCCGCCGTAAGTGTCCCCGTTTTATCGAACGCCACCGTTTTGACGCTGCCAATGGCTTCCAGCGCCGCGCCGCCCTTGATGAGTAAGCCCCGGCGCGTTCCGGCGCTGATGGCGCTGGTGATGGCCGCAGGGACGCTCAAGACCAGCGCACATGGACAGCCGATCAGCAGCAGGGCCAGCCCCTTGTAGAGCCACTCGTGCCACGCCTGACCGAGCAGCAGCGGCGGCACCACAGCAGTTAGGGCAGCGACAGCCACCACGCCGGGCGTGTACCAGCGCGAGAAGCGGTCAATGAAGCGGGCCGTCCGGGCCTTGCTGCCCTCGGCTTCCTCCACCATATGAATGATCCGAGCGATGGTGTTGTCGGACGCTTCCTTCTCCACCTGGACGCTCAGCACGCCGTCGGTGTTGATACTTCCAGCGAACACGTTGTCCCCCACCGTTTTGCTGACAGGCACGCTTTCGCCCGTTACCGGGCTGTCATCCAAGCTGGAACTGCCCGCCACAATCTGCCCGTCGGCAGGCACCCTCGCGCCGGGATTGATCTGCACGGTCTGCCCCACCTTCAGGCTGTCCGCAGAGACTTCGCGGGTCACGCCGTTTTCCAGCAGCAGCGCGGTTTTGGGAGCCAGCGCCGCAAGCGCCTGAATTCCGGCGCGGGCGCGGCCTGCGGCGACGCCTTCCAGCAGTTCGCCCACCGCGAAGAAGAACACGACCACTGCGCCTTCTGCCGCTTCACCAATCAGCACTGCGCCGATGGCTGCCAGCGACACCAACATATTGATGCTGAAGGGATCGCCAAAACGCGCACTGGCCCAGGCTTTCTTTGCCAGCGGCCAGACACCGATGATGGTGGCGGCAATGTAGCCGTACACCGAGAATGGCGGCGCAATAAAGCTAAACAGGTAGGCCAGCGCAAGCAGCACGCCGCTGATGACCACCAATTTGCCCTGTCCAGTTCTGTACCAAGGGGTGCCGGAGGGGGCGACTTCATGAACGTGACCAGCGTCCTTGTCGCTGGCGTTGTCATGTCCAGTGTGGTCTGTCGGGGCAGCGGCGGGCTTGGTTGGCCCTGCTGCGCTGCTGAGCGTTATTCGTGCATGGCGGTGCTCGTGCGCGGTGTGGTCATCGTCGGCGGTGTGGACGGGTTCGCCACCTTGCAAGGTGGGCGTATATCCCAGCGAGCGCAGATTGCTTTCCAGGGTGGTACGGGGCGTGACGGTCTCGTCCAGTTGGAGTTCCAGGGTCTGACGGTTGAAGCTGGTTCTCACGCGGCCCGCGCCGGGTAATCTGTCCACCATCCGTTCGACTTTTTGCACGCAGGAGGCGCAGTCCATGCCGTCTACAAAGTAGGTCAGCGTGGGCGCGCTGCTGGGGGCGGGATGGGCAGGATCAGTCATGCCTCCAGTATACCTGAGCATTTACTCAGATATATGCGAGAATGGAGTGATCCACCCTGTTCAGGTTTTAACGCCGAAGGCACTACCGATGAGGGCGTTCGGGGTCATTGCCGCTGCACAGCGTCACGCAGAGTGGTAGTGACGAGTCGCCTATTTACTCTGCCCTGGGCATTGATGGTCTTGTCGTGGCCGATGCCAGCTTGGCCGGTGATGGACAACTGGCCGAAATCGAGTGTGCCGCTATCACAGCCGTGATTCCTGCAACAGTTCCGGATGCATGTTGATCACCGCTGTGACAGCGGCTAAGAATGTTGTGTTCAGCTTCTGTAAAGCCAGCAGGTAATCGAAGTACCGAATCTTCGGATAGTGATGGCACTTACAAGATTTTCGGGCCAATCGGTAGACCAATGGTTCGTGCAGTTTTGAGGTCACAAAGAAAGACCCACCGAAAATGGGGCTGTGAACACACCGCTTCCAATGGGTCTAATGGCTATCCTACAGTACGTTCTCAGCGCGGTCCCGCTGCGCAA
>NZ_SMMH01000042.1 GCF_004634215.1 Deinococcus fonticola
CGACCATCCGAGGCCCAGCGACCAGCAACGCCGACGAGGAAAAGCCGTGTAACACGGCTTAAAACCATGAAGGCCCGCGTAACCTTCCCATGCTCAACTGTTGACAAATTGCGGAAAAAGGCTTAAACTGTAATTACCTCAGAGAGAGGAAAGGAGCGTAAAAATGACCACCCAGACCGCAGAAACCCGCCCCCCTTATGCCCTCAGTGCCAACATTACACAGGTGAAGTTTGCCCTCAGTAGCAACCCCGCCGCCGCCTGTGCCTTTCGCACCCTGTCGAGTCATTTTGTAACCGACGTGCTGGAAAGCGCCACAGCAAACTTTATGGCCCAGGCGGGAGAGTGCCAAGCCCACGCCAAAGCCGCGCAGCACGCCGAGGACGCCGCGCACGCCCTCATTACGGGCCTGATGCTCAGCTTTATTCCCAACTGGGATAAGTACAAGGCCAGCGAAGCCGCCACCGATTACAACCGCCCGTACTTTGACCGTAAAGCCATGTTCTACGGTAACAGCAGCGAAACTAAGCGCATTTATCTGAGCTTGCAAGGGGTGGACACTTACACCGCCAAGACTGCCCCCAGCCGCGTACTTATCAGTCATGCAGGCATGACCCTCTATCTGTTCAGCGAAGCCGACGCCCGTATTTTCACCGAGCGCACCGGGCAACCCCTCAAGCCTTACCACACCATCTAAAGCGGGTCAGGGGGGCCAGCCCCCCCACCCTCAAGGAGAAAAAGATGCTTTACAGCGGAGATGATTTTTACGACGACGACGTTACCAGCGGCCCGCAGCGCCGGAACGACCTAGAGGAGCTGCACGAGCGGGAAATCAATTTCGATGAGGCCGCAGCCGAAGCTCGCGCCCCGCTCATTGTGGAGAGCGCCAGCATGTACGACGACGGCCCAGAGCCGGACGGCGACGAAGGTTTAGACCTTCCAGACCCCTTAGACAACCTGACCGACGAGGAGCTTGCCAAACTGATGACAGAGTAAGCCCCGGTATCCAGTCAGACCCCCGCCAGGACGCGACCAGTCGCGTCCCTTTCCTCTCTCTATGAAAAAGCGCCCCCACGAGTGCGGCCACCGACTTTATCAAGTCGGTTTTTTGTTGTCATGGCTCACCAGCAACGCCGACGAGGAAAAGCCGTGTGGCACGGCTTAAAACCATGAAGGCCCGCGTAACTTTCCCATGCTCAATTGTTGACAAATTGCGGAAAAAGGCTTAAACTGTAATTACCTCAGAGAGAGGAAAGGAGCGTAAAAATGACCACCCAGACGAGAGAACCCGCTTACATCACCCACCCACGCGGCAGCCGGGTACACCATCGCCTGACGAACCGCACCGGGACTGTTATCAGCCACAGGGAGTTTGACAACTTTCTGATGATTTCTTGGGAAAACCCCGCCCAGAACGACAAATACTGTACCGCTTACAGCCCCAGCGAGTTT
Organism: Deinococcus fonticola; assembly: GCF_004634215.1. Lineage (NCBI taxonomy): Bacteria > Thermotogati > Deinococcota > Deinococci > Deinococcales > Deinococcaceae > Deinococcus > Deinococcus fonticola. The sequence continues at coordinate 1,450 of NZ_SMMH01000042.1, forward strand.
GAAATTATCCGCAAAGGGGGGCAGTGAATCATGGCCCTCACGCTCCAGCAGGAGCTTTACCGCGCCCCAGCCGCCGCCCGGTACTGAACCGCCCGCCGCGCCCACGACCAGGGCGCGGCCACCCCACCACCGAGGAAAAGCCATGCGAACAAAAAACGTCACTGTCCAGCAGCCCCTTTTAATCACCAGCGCCCCCGCCCAGGCCCAGGCCCAGGCAGGCGCGGCCACCGCAATTGACCTCTTTGCAGGTGCAGGCGGATTCAGCGAAGGCGCAGCACTCGCGGGCGTTGAGGTCATTTGGGCAGCTAACCATAACCCGCTAGCGGTTCAGTGGCACGGACAGAACCACGCCCAGGCCGTGCATAGTTGTCAGGACTTACAACAGGCGAATTTCTACGACGTGCCTAAGGCCGACATTATTCTGGCGTCTCCCTGTTGCCAGGGCCACAGCAAAGCACGCGGCAAAGACCGCCCGCACCACGACAACCAGCGATCAACCGCTTGGGCCGTGGTATCCGCCGCCGAAGCCATGCAGAGTGAATGTCTGGTCATTGAGAACGTGCCGGAGTTCACCGACTGGATCCTGTACCCAGCTTGGGCCGACGCCTTGAAGCGGTTGGGGTACAGCATCAGCGTGAACGTGCTGGACGCCGCCGACTTTGGCGTACCCCAGCACCGCACGCGGGTTTTTATTGTCGGAACCCGCAGCGCCGCGCCCCTTACTCTCAAGCTGGAGAAGAAAGAGCATGTGGCCGTCAATACCGTGCTGGAATGGGATAGTTACGACTGGAACCCGGTCAACAAGCCAGGGCGGGCCGAGAACAGCCTCAAGCGCATTGAAAACGGGCGAAAAGTGTACGGAGAGCGGTTTGTGGCCCCGTTCTACGGCTCAGGCTCAGGCACGACAGGGCGCAGCATCGAGCGGCCCATTGGCACGCTGACCACCAAAGACCGTTGGAGCCTCATCAAAGGCGACCAAATGCGAATGGTGCAGATTCCCGAAGCAAAGCGAATCATGGGTTTCCGCGACAGCTACCAGCTTCCGGCCAGCCACACCGCCGCCATGCAGATGTTAGGCAATGCGGTATGCCCGCCCGTTCCCGCCGCCATATTGCAAGGCGTGTTAAAAGCCTGACCCACAATCCCCAGCCGTTCCAGCCGTCGCCCGATATCGGGCGACGGCGAGTTTTTGTCAGGCGACATTCTTAGTTCCCCAGTGGCTTATTCAGGAGGGGGAAGTCTCCCCCTGAGAAAAACGCAAAAGGCGCAAACATCCTGAGCGCGACCTTCCTCACGTCAGGCCGCAGGATGTGTGCAAAGCGTTTTTCTACCCCCTCTTGGTCTTGGGAAGCACCGAGCGGCGACGTGCAGGGGGGGCAGTGGTAGGGGCCAGCCCAGACGATTTTCAAGGGGAGGCCAGGTCTACCGCTTGCAGCGGGCCACTTGTCCCCCGGCAAGAAGCGCCGGGAGATGTTGCCGCAGGCCACTTCACGCCGCTGACGCGGCTGTATAAGGAGCGGCCAGAGGCCGCGCCGCACCGCCCCCGGCCCGGAGGCCGTCAGGGGGCCGCGCCCGTCGTCGGCCTAGAGGCGGCTCGTCGTCCTAGCCGAGCGCGACCAACACCACCAGAAGGCGCGGCCAGAGGGCCGCACGGCCACCAGAACAGACCCAACCCCCCCCGCCCCTTCCCCTGGAAGGGGAGCTTTCCCCCCCCGCCCCCAAAGGGGTAGCAGGGAAAGCGCAGGGCCGCAAAAAAGCGCGGCTCAGACGCTTTCCCGCTGTCCAGGGTGAAAAAGCACATGGGCTGAACGCCCTGACCACTCTTCAAAACGGGTAGGGAGCAGCAGAAAGCCGGCTCCTGTACGGTGTTTCTGCGATGAAAACCCCCGGGAGCCGACCCCCTCACGATACCTTGCAGACCGCCCTGCGGTCTGCCTTTCCTCTTGATGCCCGCCGCCTGGCGGTCTTCACGGCCCTGGTCCTGGCGGTCATCCAGGCACGCACGGTCGTCCTGTACAGCCTCAAAACCCACGTGGCGTTGCCAGGGTCGCTCACGGCCCGCTACCAGCGCCTGATCCGCTTTGTGCAGTTTTCCTTTCCAGACGGTCTGTTTCCCCGCTTTGCGCTGTCGTTCCTCCCGGATGGCCCCGTGGATCTCATCCTGGATCGGACGAACTGGAGACTCGGGCAGCAGGACGTGAACATCCTGCTCCTCTCCGCCGTGTGGAACGGGTTCAGCCTGCCCTTGATGTGGACCCTGCTCCCACACGGTGGGGCCAGTGATTCCCGGACTCGGGAATCACTCGTAAAGCGCTTCCTGACGCTCTGCCCGGGTCGGCCGATCCGGTGCCTCCTCGCAGACCGCGAGTTCATTGGGCGGCACTGGTTCCGTTTCCTCGAAGAACACGGCATTGCGCCGTGTATTCGACTTCCGGCACGCGCCACCATCGGTGCGCATCGTCTGCCCGTCTGGGCGGTGTTCAAGAACCTCCAGGTCGGTGAAGTCAGGGTCTGGCGCCGCCAGACCCTGATCTACGGCGTTTCACTTCGGGTGGCCGCGACGAAGAACGCCGCCGGGGAGACGCTGTACCTCGCGTACCGGGGGCACGTGGGACCGAACTTGCGCCGGTACGCCCAGCGCTGGCAGGCGGAGAACCTGCATGCCGCCCTGAAGACCAGGGGCTTCAACCTGGAGGACACGGGCCTGACCCGCGCGGAGCGGGTGTCCACCCTGTTGACGGTGGTCAGCGTGGCCTTCATCTGGGCCTGCCTCACGGGGGAACTACTGGCCGCGCGTATCAAGGTCAAGATCAAAAGCCACGGACACCGTGCGGTGTCCGTATTCCGACTCGGTCTGGACCATCTCCAGGATCTCCTGCTCCACCCGTCCCCGTCGTCCTGGCGCACCTTGTTGACCCTCATGCCACGTTTTGAAGAGTAGTCAGGTTTCCTACCCAAAGAATTGGGGTACGGACCGCAGACCCTGGCCGGTCTTTATAGCTGGATGAGCGACGCTGCGCATGGAGGCACGCGCCTCCTCCAGCAGCTGGCACAGGACAATCCAGATGTTCAACGGTTCATGCGGGCCAGCCTGAACTTCGTCGCGGCCTCCTTGGCCCTGCTTCTGCAGAGGCTTGCAGAGCAGAAACCGGAGGTGCAGGCCTTCCTGACTTCCAACCTGGAGGTGCAGCACGCGGTCAGCCTCCAAGCCCACAGCGCTCTGAAGTGACCGCTTACGGCCACGGCAAGGTCCTGCTCAGGTGTCGTGATTCCAGCACCCATTTGACCCGTTGCTAAGCCATGCACCTATTGAGAACAGCACGAGTGGGGATCCGCCCGGGGCTGTCGGCCGGTGCTGTGAAGTGCAGTCCCGGATCGGCTCAAGGTCTCGATCCGCCTCGACTTACGCCGAACTCAATTGGGATGCAGCAGGGCATACGGACAAGCCCGGGGAAGCACGCTGGGCGGAAGGACGACCCGGTCCCCGGTTGCCCCGTCCAAGCGTCCCTCGCGGACAATGGGACGCCCGGCGTCGTCCTTCCGCCCTCGCTGGTCTGGTCAGACTGGCGCTCACCTCATGCGGGCGCAGGTGACGAGCGCGTCTTCTCCCTAATGGACGTCAGCGTAGTGTTTCGCCTTTCGTCCAAAAGTCGCTGCAAATTTTGCATGGCATGAGAGTCATGCTGCAGGGACGTTAACTTGGTTTCCTGTTGTTGCCGCTCGACGGAGAGCTGTTCAATGCGGGCCTGCCACTCCTCCCTCTCCCGGTCATTCGACGGGAACACCTCCACAAAGGCATGCAAGGACAGCTCGGCGGCCCGCTGCGTGGCCAGGAAAATACTGGCACAGCCGATGAATCCCTGTGCTGCTCAGCACCTGACACTTCGGGAATTTGACGTGTGGGTGGTCGGGAAAGGCGTCCTGAGCAGCTCAAGGCAGACCCAGAAGGCCTCCCCGCCCCACCGTGCGGCCTGACCCAGCACCTGCCACCCGATGCGCACCTGGCTCACCACCGCCCGGCCTCGATTGTCCTGCCTTGCGGCGTGTTGCAACACGGTCTGCGCGCCCACCCGGGCCATCCACGCCAGCGCAAGGCATAGCAGACCGAATAACCGGGAAATCCGGTCAGGGGCGGTCATGTGCGTGGCTTCCAGGTTCAGCCCGCGGCCCTTCAACGACGAGAACGCGGACTCGATGCCCCAGCGGAGACGATAGGTCTTCAACACGTCCAGGATAGGCAAATCCGAGGCGACGATCACCCTGTCCCCTGCGGGGGACAGGGTGATGACCACGTGCATCCACCCGCCATACACCCAGGTCCGCTCGAAGAGCGTGCGGACTTCCCCGGGCTGGAGGGTCGTGAACAAGTCCCGGGCCAGGTCATCCAGGGCGCGGGTGTTCTCCCGGATGCGCAGACACTGCCGGATGCGTTTCCAGCGCAGGAATGAGCACCATTCCTGCCCGACGAACTCCCGGTCTGCGATGAGCACCGACCAGCGCCGGGCTGGAAGAACCTGGAGCAGCCGGGAGACCAGAAGGATGCGGGCCGCGGTGCTGCTGTTCCCTTGATGCGGGAGGATCGACCACACGAGGGGAATGACCGCGCCCCCGAGGATGGCGCCCAGGACCAGGATGTTCAGCGGTGTCTGACCATAGTGCCAGGTGGTGCGGTCCATGATCAGCGTCAACTTGCCGTCGGGGAGGAGAGGAAGCAGGACGTCCAAGACGTCCTGCGGGGTGAGCTGAGCGTCGTGGAAGACGCGGGCAACCGTGCGAGTCTTTGATTCCAGCGTCGCTTCCCTGGGCAGATGGAGCGCGATCTTACGGTGCAGGCTGGATTCGGCCTGGAGGAGCGCCAGGAGCACTTCCGCGAGCCGCCTCAGGGCATCGGTTCGTCGGTGAGGCAGGCAGCCTTTCAGGTGGGCGGCCAGCGTGTCAGCATGGAGGCGAGCAGGATTCTGGATCGTCACAGACCAAGATGCTGCCCTTTGTCATGCCGCACTGCGTCCAGGACGCCATTCATCGCAAAGTGTCAGGTGCTGAGACCTGCACCTGTTCAATGGACCCGACCACGACCACTGAAGGCCGCATCCCAGCATCCGGCTGCCGCTTGCAGGGCAGCCGAAATTCTTGTTGGGGCAGCCCGTCAATTCTCCCGGCGACGCAGGTCGCCGCCCAGGCGCGACGACGGTTCCGGAGGCTGGCACGGCAGTGCGGGCATGCGTTCAGGACGCTGTCAGACCCCCTGCACTACGCTGCGTCAAATTCCCGCTTCACCTGGAGGTAACTGTCCCATGCCATCCCCCTTCGCCGTGACCGCCGCATTGAGCGCGTGCGTGTCCCTGACGGACTTCCGTGCCCACCTGCACCAGGCGCTGAACGCTGACCCGGCCCTCCCGTTCACGGTGGCCGAGGTGGACAGCGTGATCCTCCGGCCGCTGGGCCGCCTGCCCACCGAGCTCTCCGCGGACGAAGCCGCGTTCCTGCAGGTGGTGAACGCCCTGTACGCGCATCTGGTGACCATGGACCGGCATGACCGCGTGAATGCCCTGGCCGGGCAGTTCGCGCGCCGGGATGAGGACCGTCCCTCCATGTCGGCCTTCTCAGACGAGGTGTGTCAGATCTTCGGGCTGCGCGGCCTGGCCGGCCTGGTCGTCACCAGCGGAGCGGTCCAGCGCATGACCCTGTGGGACGCCGGCACGCCCCACGTGCCGGCCTTTCATCCCGGGGATGTGCGGACCATCCGGGCGGGCACCCTGAGCGTCCAGCCGGACGGGGTGCTGCTGCCGCTGGGCGGGAAGTACCGGGCCCGCGCGGCCTTCTGGCTGGACGCCCCCAGCCGGGTGTGGGCAGAGGCAGACCTGGCGCTGCTGAGGCGCCTGGGGCACCAGCTGGGCCTGGAAGCGGAGCGGATGCAGGCGGTGCGGTACGCGCGGAGCCTCCAGACGCTGCACGGTGACCTCATCGGCGGGCAACCGGAGCAGGCGTACCAGCCGCTGCTGGAACGGGCGCTGGCGACGATTCCGGGGGCGGAGTGCGGGTCGCTGCTGATCCGGGAGGATGGAGGTTTCCGCTTCGCGGCGAGCGTGACCTTCGACGAGATGGAACTCCAGGGCGTGACGTTCACGATGGCCGACATGCGGGACACCTGGTACGGGCTGGGCGAGGAGGCCTGGAGCCGGGGCGTGCCGCGCATCATCGCCAAGGGCCTGCTGTCCGTGAAGGACACCGGCTACGACCTTCACGGGGTGCGCGTGGAGGACACCTTGCCGAGCGTCGAGACGCTCCAGGCGAACATCGGGGTGCCGATCCTGTACCAGGGCGAGGTGTACGGCTTCCTGAACGTGGACTCCATGACGGATCCCGAGGCGTTCGAGCAGGAATCAATCGTCCTGGCTGAATCGTTCGGGCGGCAGGCGGCCATGCTGCTGCACGAGGCCCACCTGCGGGCGCAGGTGCTGGCCGCGGCCCGCACGGACGTCCTGACGGGGTTGCAGAACCGCCGGGCATTCACCGAATCCCTCACGCGGGAGCTGGCCCGGGTGCGGCGGGCGGGGTCCACCCTGTCACTGCTGGTGGCGGACATCCGGGCGTTCAAGGCCGTGAACGACACCCACGGGCACCTGGTCGGCGACCAGGCACTGATGCAGGTGGGGGACGTCCTGCTGCGGGAGTTGAGGGTGAGTGACTCGGTCTCCCGGCCAGTCGGGCGGGGCTCGGAGCCTGAGGCATCCGGGCAGGAGCGGGCACCGACGCCGGCCCAGAGTGGTGCGCTGGAGGTGTTCCGGTGGGGTGGGGATGAGTTCGCGGTGCTGCTCCCGGACATAGACCTGGCGGGCGCGCGGGTGGTGCGGGACCGCCTGGCGGCGGCCATGCAGGGTACGGACGTGGCCGGCCGGCCCATCGAGTTGAACGTGGGCGTGGCCACCCTGAGCGCGGACGACGCGACGGGGGAGACGTTGCTGCGCGAGGCGGACAACGACATGTACCGCGACAAGAACCGGAGCCGGCGGCACCTGACTACTCTTCAAAACACGTAACGGGCAGCAGAAAGTCGGCTCCTGTACGGTATTTCTGCGATGAAATCCCGGAGCCGACCGCTTCACGATCCCTTGCAGACCGCCCTGCGGTCTGCCTTTCCGCTTGATGCCCGCCGCCTGGCGGTCTTCACGGCCCTGGTCCTGGCGGTCATCCAGGCACGCACGGTCGTGCTGTACACCCTGAAAACCCACGTGGCGTTGCCAGGGTCGCTCACGGCCCGCTACCAGCGCCTGGTCCGCTTTGTGCAGTTTTCCTTTCCAGACGGTTTGTTTCCCCGCTTTGCGCTGTCGTTCCTCCCGGATGGTCCCGTGGATCTCATCCTGGACCGGACGAACTGGAGACTCGGGCAGCAGGACGTGAACATCCTGCTGCTCTCCGCCGTGTGGAACGGATTCAGCCTGCCCTTGATGTGGACCCTGCTCCCACACGGTGGGGCCAGTGATTCCCGGGCCCGGGAATCACTCGTGGCGCGCTTCCTGACGCTGTGCCCGGACCAACCAGTCCGGTGCCTGCTCGCCGACCGAGAGTTCATTGGTCGGCACTGGTTTTGTTTCCTGGATCAACACGGCATTGCCCCCTGTATTCGACTCCCGGCACGCGCCACCATCGGCGCCCATCGTCTGCCCGTCTGGGCTGTCTTCAAGAACCTCCAGGTGGGTGAAATCAGGGTCTGGCGCCGCCAGACCCTGATCTACGGCGTCTCCCTGCGGGTGGCCGCGACGAAGAACGCCGCCGGGGAGACGCTGTACCTCGCATACCGGGGGCCCGTGGGACCGAACCTTCGACGATATGCGCAGCGCTGGCAGGCGGAAAACCTGCACGCCGCGCTCAAAACCAGGGGCTTCAACCTGGAGGACACGGGTCTGACCCGCGCGGAGCGGGTGTCCACCCTCTTGACGGTGGTCAGCGTGGCCTTCATCTGGTCGGCCGTGACCGGGGAACTGCTGGCGGCCCGGACAGCAGTACAGATCAAAAGTCACGGACACCGTGCGGTGTCCGTGTTCCGACTCGGCCTGGATCACCTCCAGGATCTCCTCCTGCACCCGTCCCCGTCGTCTTGGCGCACCCTGCTGACCCTCATGCCACGTTTTGAATAGTAGTCAGCTGAACGCCCCCAAACCCGGCGAACTGCGCCGGGTTGCGACTTTGGGCCGACCAGCGGCCCAGCTTGGGAGCAGCCCAACGGGGAAAGCAACCGCCGCGTGACGCGGCGACAGGACGACGCTGAACGCGCCGCCTGTAGTGGCGACCATCCGAGGCCCAGCGACCTGCAACGCCGACGAGGAAAAGCCGTGTAACACGGCTTACAACCACTAAGGCCCGCGTAACCTTCCCATGCTTAACTGTTGACAAATTGCGGAAAAAGTCTTAAACTGTAAGTACCTCAGAGAGAGGAAAGGAGCGTAAACCATGACCAATGCTTTAGTTGCCAACCGTTTTGAAACCCCTGAAAAAATGCGTGAACATCGGCGGCGTTTTGCTTCCTATCTGCGCCGGACTTATCGCGCCGCCCAAACGGGCCACCCCACACACTGCGCCCTACTCAAAACGCTGCTCAGTAGCTATGGGCGCGTCATGTACCCAAACCCAGACCGCCGCGCCGCATGTGAACGCTACGCCGCCATGCACCGCGAGCAGGCCCGCATAGCCAACGAGGAGGGCCAGGCAGTACACGCTCAAGCTGAACAGCGGGTAAGCGAGTTTTACGATCAGTTGGCCGCTGACGCAATTTTCTAACCCCCTCATCCACTTGCCAATGGGCAAGCACGCAGGCCACTACCTAGCAGGGGGCGCGGCTACCGCGCCCCCTCTTAAAACTCCACCCGCGCCAGGAGCGAAGAATCATGACCAAGTACCCCAAAACCCGCGACGAATACAAAGCCGCTATCTTGCACGACATTTACCGTCTGGTGCAGGCGCTAGAGCTGGACGACACCAGTCAGTACCCGGTAGGCATTGCACAAGGTATTCATCACAGCACCCGCGAGTTTTTCAATGCTGACCGCTGGAAACCGCGCCCGGTATTTGACAGTGCCACCGAGCGTATCCCCCTAGGGGAAGTAATGACTTTACGGGTGCAGCACTGGCAGCCAGCACCCGGCGACGATCAGGGCGACGAGCGGCCCGGTTATGTCTTTGTTACTGGACGGCTGGAAAAAATCAGCGGTGTGCCGTACAGCTACGACGACGGCGCATGTTTTCACATTATCCCGACTGGAAAACGCAACGCCCGCGAGCATACCTACCGGGTTGGATATGGCCGGAGCGTCAAGGTCTGGAAAGGCCGACTCACGGAGGCCCAGGCCAATGCACGCACGCCGTTCTATGAACACGGGCAACCCCCACGCCAACAGGAGGCGAAAACATCATGAATCAGAGTGAACGTGTAAAAATGATAAAAGCCTATCCCCGATGGATAGGCACATCCAGACCAGTTTCAGAGAGAGGTAAGTGGAAAGGAGCAGGTAGAGTATATATGAAAGCCAAGAGTTTGCGAGAATGGTGCAGAGAGAAGGGTCACAGTGTAGAGGACGTGGCCGAATACATGGGAGTGTCCGTTTCGAGGGCGCGTGATTGGTTTAACGGCAATGGCCGACCAATCTATACCCGCATAGTGAAGCTGGCCGACTGGCTGAATATCTCAACTGACCAGATAGATTGGGATTGGAAAGTCGAGGATATTTCTGAACTGCCCGCTATGCCGCGCAGCCCAGAATTTACGCCCACGAAGGAGAAATTGCTTGTTAGCCGTGAGCAGTATGAAGTCGCTAAAAAATGGCTGGCCGCAGGACGCAGCAAGACCGAAATTGCTGAGGCTATGGGCGTAAGTCGTTATACCTACTACAAAGCCGAGTTGCGGTTTGAAGCTGATGCTCCAGCTAAGGCTAAGGCACAGCAGAAGCGGAGAGAGGCAGCCGTCAAAGGCCGCGAAACCAAACAACTTGAAGCGCAAGCCGCCAAGCCCCTTACAAAGCCCAGCAGCAACAGGGCAGGGGCAAAGGCAGTCGAACCCCGCCGCAAGGCCACCAAAGCCGTCCAGTGAGCTTGTGGGTTTTACGAAGTTCCAAGATGTTTTACGAAGTCCCGTTCCAATCGGCAGTTGGCTGACCAGCCAACTGCCGCCCTTAATGCCCACCCAGTGAGGATTTTCCTCAAAAATCCTTTTGCCAGATAATTTCGTAAAACTTCAATTTTACGAAGTTCAGAAAACAATGTGGTATTCTGTCCATAACGGAGTAAAAAATGAGCGACCCAAGAAAGCCAGTTCTGCACGTCGAAGTCTTAGGCCAGCAGGTATGGGCCGGGACACCCGCTGCACCCGCCGCCCAACCGGAGGCGAACAGTGAAGCCATTTGAGATTAACCCTGTCTGGAAAGACCAGATTCCCGAGCGCAGCGCCCAGGTGCTAGAGAGGTACGTCAACTTTGGCGGCGACCTCAGCACCTTTTATGCCCGGTTGCTCAGTGGTGATGCGTTTGGGGCGGCGTGCAACGCCGACGCTGAAAACCTTGCTGCTATGGGCTTTTTACTGAACATGATTGGGCAGGACTTCCCCGGCGAGTGTTACGGCAGCTCGCAGGCCGTCAGCCAGTGGCGGGGGCTGATGCAGGGCCAGGAGCGCCCTTTCTCTGTGCCGGAAAGCTGGCAAGTCGTCGTCGAGGAATTGCGCCGAGAGGGAGCCAAGACGTATGAGCAGTGGCAGGAAGAACAGGAAAGCCAGTCAGCAAAAAGGGTGATGAACTGACCATGCCCCCCATCGTTGCTTTCGGCCTGTTGATTGTGATTGCAGGGTTTCTTAGTGCGAACTGGCTATTCCATGCTTTACCGCCCAGTCGTCCTCAATTGGTGAGTATTGGGGGGGCAGTGCTGTTCCTGTGGGTATACGGCGAAGTGCTAGGCAGACGAAATGCAAAGGCCGGAGAGCGATTCATTTTCGGCATATTTGTACCGCTGGGCCTACTGATTTTTGGCGTCTTTGGCGGAGTATTTTGGAGATGGTGGCGTTGACCCCCTTTATGCTGACTGATGTACTTGATGAATTTTCCAGCCACCTGAAACGCGAGGAAGGGCTGAGTTCAGCCACGATTGCCCAGTACCGCGCTGACTGTAACCGCCTTGCGACCTGGTTATCCCAGCAGCGCCCGAACATCAAACAATGGTCTGATGTAACCACCCGTGACCTACGCGCTTATATCAGTGACAATGCCCCGGAGCCTGCCCGTAACCGCCGCCTGCTTTCCAGTTGGCGCAAGCTGTGGGCGTATCTGAGGGATGTGGAGGGTGTGGAGATGTATCCCGGCCCAGCCGATATTAAGCGCGTGAAGTTGCCGAGCCGTCAGCCCAAGTATCTGACGCCCAGTGAAGTGAGCCGACTCATCGAAGTAGCGCCAGGAGTGAATGACGAGCAGCGGAGCCGGAACAGGGCCATGATTGGTTTTCTGTACGGCACAGGTTGCCGCATTGGTGAAGTATTGAAACTCAAACACGGTGACATTGAGTTTGATTCGTTCGGAACTCCTCAGAAAATACGGGTCATCGGTAAAGGGAACAAGGAGCGGAGTCTTTTCCTCTCCCCTACTGCCATTCGGGTGTTAGAGAGCTGGCTGAAAATCTGGGGGATGTTGCGTACCGACAATGGCGAGTACCTGTTTAGTCATTTTAATGGCGTCAGGCAAGGGAAGCCGCTGACCGCCCGCGCCGTCGAGCTGATAGTGAAGCAGGCCGGAGAAAATGCTGGGTTGCCTGCTGATAAATGCACTCCGCACAAGCTCAGGCACGCGCACGCCACAGCACTGGTCAGGGCGGGACGCAGGCTTGAGGAGGTGCAGGAGATTTTGGGCCACAACAGTATTTCCACGACTCGCATTTACGCTCACCTTGAACCTGAACGCCTCAAGGCCGCTGCCGACAGCTTGCCCGACATTTAACACCAGAACACTGAGACACCGAAGCACTAAGACGCAGAAACACCAAGATGCAGAAACACCAAGATGCAGAAACACCAAGATGCAGAAACACCAAAACACTGAGACACCGAAGCACCAAGACGCAAAAACACCAGAACACTAAGACGCAGAAACGCTAAGACGCAGAAACACCAAAACACTGAAACACCGAAGCACCAAGACGCAAAAACACCAGAACACTGAAACACCGAAGCACCGAAGCACCAAGACGCAGAAATACCGAAGCGCCAGAACACCAAAACACAAAAGCACTAAAACGCAGAAACACCAAAACACCAGACCACATAAACACCCGTACACCGTAACACCACTACACTAAAACACAGAATTGTGTTATAGTGTGGACATGAAAATGATTGCTTTGGTTTCAAAGAAAGGTGGTGTGGGGAAAACGCTGCTCAGCATGGGGATAGCCCAAAAGCTCTATGAGGCCGGGAAGCAGGTTGCCGTGATTGACCACGACCCGGAGGGAAGTGCAATGGGTTGGAGTTTCAACGCTCAGGAAAACGGCCAGAGCCTACCTTTTCCGGTGCTTGCCCCTGTTGACGTGGTAGCCGCTGCATCGAATGATTTTATTGTGGTGGACACCCCGCCCAATGACGTAGCGACCTTGCAGCAAGTCGTGACCCGTGCGGATTACATCGTGATTCCCGTGCTTCCCGGCGCGGGTGAAATAGACCGCTTGCAGGAAACGGTAGCCGCCGTTGCCACCGTGCAGGACAAACTGAGGGAGGGCGTGCAGATTGGGTTTGTGCTGAACCGAATGGAACACAATAACCTCGCCGCCGCCATGCCGGAGGTCATGAAGAACCTGAGCTATCCCGTTGTGGCCCAGGTGAATAAGAGCGTCGAGTATCAACGGGCTTTTGGAACACTGATTCCAGCGTCCCTTACTGTCCCGTTTTCCCAGGTTCTCAAGGAGTTTGACATTCTATGACCCCCAACAAAAAAGCCGAAGCGCCGGGCGAAGCAGGTAAGCCCACAACAGACCTCAACAAACTGCTTGGCAGCGCGAGGCGGGCGCAGGACGTTCCGCGCCCCCAGGTTGCCACGCCAGCGCCCGCGCAGCCAGCCCATACTTCCGAACAGGAACCCGAAAAGGAAATGGCGCGGCGAATCAACATCACCCTGAACGCGGCCATTCACCGCCGAATGAAAATCTTGTCGGCTGAACGGGGAACGAGGCTACAACCTCTTGTAGATGAAGTTCTCGAAGCCTATCTCAAGACGCAGGGCCGTTAAGCACCAGGAGCCGCAGACCATGACGAGGTACGCCCACGAACCCGAACAAATCTATGAAGCCGCGCTGTCATTGCTGCGGAAGGGTTTGAGCGTTATTCCAACGGGCGGCGGCATCAGCCAATGGGCCAAAGAACCCCACAAGCAAGCCCTGATTGCTTCTGGTCACACATCGATTGGGACGGACGGCAAAGCGCGGGCGAGTTGGAAACCCATGCAGACCCAGCGGCCCACCGAGGATGACCTGAAAATGTGGTACTTGCAGACGCGGGCCAGAGGCGTAGGCATGGTCACTGGGGAAATCAGCGGGCTTGTGGTCATTGACGTTGACCAAGAAGGCTTACCCCTGCTTGGTGTCCTGGGTTGGAAACCTCACGTCATTTCTCCCAGCGGAGGGGCGCACCTGTACGTCAGGCATCCTGGTTGGTACGTCCAGAGCAATGCCAGCAAAAATAAAAAGACACTGCCCCCAGGCTTTGATGTGCGCGGCGACGGCGGCTACATCATGCTTCCCCCCAGCCGTAACCGCAAAGGCCATTACCGCCGCACCGACCAGCGCAAGTTGCTGAGTATCAGCGACATTCCCGAAGTGGTAGAGGTGGATGGCCAGCAGCAGCAGTACCACTTGCGCGAGGCTTTGGGCCTGACACCACCAGCCCCCAAACCCCAGGTGCAGGAACGGGAGAGCTTTACCCCGTTCTACGCAGACGACGACCGTTGCCCCTTGCACGTCATTCTTGACCGCGCTGAGGACTACGCCCACGACAGCCGCAACAAAGGCGCTTTCATGTTCGGGCTTTGGGCCAACGCCAACGGCTACCGCCTAGACGAAGCCATGTACGCCGCTTTTGAGTACACCGACATGGTGCAGGGCGTGAAAACGACTCCCTTTACCGTCGAAGAAGCCCGCAAAGCCATTCAGAGCGCCTACACCTACCCCAAGAAAGACGCTTGGGTACGAAGGGAGGAAAGGAACCCATGACCGACCAGATGACCTTAGACGAGAAGTTAGAGCGGTTCTCCGTTCTGCGAGACACCATCGAAGGCTTACGCGCTGAGAAGGACGCACTAGGCGAGGAAATCAAAGAGGCCATGCTGAAAGGAGCCAAGCCGGAGTGTGATCTGTACCGCGCTGATTTGCGGGCCACACGCACCGCTCTTTACCCGGTTGACCGCTTCCGTGAAACCTACGGTGACGCGGCCACGTTTGAAGTCTCGAAAGTGGACAATAAACGGGTCAAGGAACTGGTGAGTGCAGGCGACCTTGACGGAGAAAAACTCAAAGACATTGTGACCTACCAGGTGCGCCACGCCCTGTATTTGGTGGCCAAGACTCAGGAGGAAGCGGTATGACCACGGCTAAAGACCCGATGATGGCCCCAGTTCAGAACCCCCACATCATGTACCGTTCCGATCCCTTGCCGAAGCAGATGCAAACCAGGTTGCGTGAACTGGGATACGCGCCCCACGTCACCGAACTGCTCATGAAGGGACTTCCCATCACCTATGACCGGAACGGGAAGCAGATTGTGGAGTACCCGGACGGGCGGCGTATCTGGGTTGAGTACGACAAAATCTATGATGAGAAGGGCGAATTTGAGCGGTATCAGTACAACATCATGGGCGAACTGGAACCTGCCGCCCGCTGATGCCGACCCTGACCGTCATTGCGGGTCAGAATGGCTCAGGGAAATCAACACTGGTCAAAGCCCAACGCCTGAAAACCATTGACCCCGACCAGATCACCAGAAGCTACGGTCAGGGCTACACCACCGCCGCCAATTTGCAGGCAGGCCGGGAAGCGGTACGGCAGCAGAATGAAGCGATCACCAACGGCCAGAGCTTCGGGATTGAAACCACGCTTTCAAGCAGGCAGCCGATTGTGAAGATGGAGGAGGCCCGTGAAGCTGGATACAAGGTCAAGCTGGCCTTTGTGATTCCAGAGAACGACAACACCCGGCTCCGCATTGACAACCGCGTGAACGAGGGCGGCCACAACATCTCTGATGTTGACCTTGAACGCCGGAGGCCGCGCATTGTCGAGAACTTGCCCCAGGCCATGAAGCAGGCCAATATGACGGCCCTGTACCTCTCCAACACTGAAACGCGGGATTTTCGGTTGGTAGGGGCGGCCTATAACGGCGAAGTCAAATTGACCCCGGAAGTCCCTGAGCATATCCAGGCCACGATTAAGCAGCACTTTGACGTGCAGCAAGTGGACAGCATCAGCCCCCATCACCCCATTACTCACCACTTTCAGCCGCATGTTCAACAGCGGGATTACTGAGGAGGAACGATGAATACCGAAACGAGCAAACCTACCCATCGTGACGAGCTGGACGGCGTGGAACTTTTGTTTCTGGCCGATATGCTCAGCCGCCAGCCCGACCAGCATGATTACGCCGAGCTGGAACAGAAGCTCAGACGGCTGTCTGAGCAGTACATCGAGGGGAAATGAAGTGGGCCGCGCTTTTGGGTCTTTTACTCACGGCGCAGGCACACGCCCAGGCCCAGAGTGCAGGTAACGCAGCGCCAGCTAAGCCCGTAATAACTGCCGAGCAGAAAGCGTTTGTGGACAGCAAAATCAAGCAGTTCACCGGGCGTCAGTGCGGCAGCGTGTATGACGACAGCTTTACGGTCTTGCCCCCTATTCAGTACGACGTTAAAACGGGCAGAACCATAACGCCCGCCAACGCCTTTGATGACTACTACCAGCACGCCATAAGCCACCTGCAAACCTTAAAGAGCAGTGATACCGACTACAAAAGTGGCAGAAGCGGCAGCAGCTATTGGTATCTGTTGACCGGGAAGGGCGTAACCACTTTCGTTTATAGCGAACTGAATCAGCGTGTACTTCGAGTGAGCGGTTGCCTTGTCCAACCCGCCAAGTGACCAAAAGCCATAGCGCCCTTGAGCAATTCAAGGGCGCTTTTTTTATGCCGTCCAGGTCAGATGTGACTTTCTGATTTACTGTTTCCCCATGACCAGCACGAACGCGGCCCCGGACTTGGTAAAGGTGCAGTCACCCTTATAGGAGGCGTTGGTGAATTTCCCAGTGCAGGAAAAAGCCAGTGCCTCATTGACGCCACTCACGGAAGTGTCCGTTTTCAGTGTGCTTTGAGCCACGTCACCAACAAGAGGATGATTCCCGCCGAACGTCGGCGTCGAGAGCGTACCCGTAAAACTTGTGGCTGAACTTAACTGTGTCAGATTCACCACCACCGCGCCGATGCCGCCGCCCCCGGTAGTTTGCAGGCTACCGTTCCAGCTACCTGTAACATTCACTGACTCAGGGGTTGAACCGCCACCACCACCGCCGCCACATGCAGTAAGAGCAAAAACCGTAACCGTGAGGGGAATTGTTTTTTTCACGAAGGCAGCATAAGGCACGCCCTTCGGCTTCATACTGAGGGTATCCATGTCCATCACGCCCGAAGCCTTTATCAAGAAATACAGCGACACCAAGCTCAACGAGCGGGGCGGCGCACAACTGCACTTCATAGACCTCTGTGAACTCTTGGATATTCCCAGACCGGACGGGAGCGAGACTTACCGCTTTGAGCAGCCTGTGCTGAAAGTCGCGGGTGGCAAGGGCTTCGCTGATGTGTTCTATGAGGGCAAGTTTGGCTGGGAGTACAAGGGCAAAGGGGCCGATCTCAAAAAAGCGTACCAGCAGCTTCTTTCCTACCGCGAGGACTTGGAAAATCCGCCCCTGCTCATCGTGTCGGACATGCAGAACATCGAACTGCACACCAATTTCACCGGGACACAGAAGCAGGTCATCAGATGGGAGTTGAACGACCTCAAGGACAGTGAACGCCGGAAGCAGTTGCGCCAGGTCTGGACGGAGCCGCAGGCGTTTAACCCTTCACACCGGATTGAGGAGGCGACGGTGGCCGCTGTCGCTGCACTGGGAAAAATCAGCAACGCACTTAAAGACCGCCAGGAGAACCCGGAAATGGTGGCGCATTTTCTGGTCAGGACGATGTTTACCCTTTTTGCCGAGGATGTGGAACTGATCCCCGCCGACACCTTTAAGCGGCTGCTGGAGGCTGCGAAGAAGCACCCGGAAGATTTTCAGGAGATGTGCCAGGAGCTTTTCGCCGCCATGAAGGTAGGGAAAAAGACCGTGATAGGGCGGATTCCTTACATTAACGGCGGTGTCTTTGAGGACACCAGCGCCCCGGCCCTGAACGCCGAGGAAGTGAACGAGCTTTACTACGCGGCGCGGCGGAACTGGAAACAGGTTGACCCGACCATCTTCGGCACGCTCTTTGAAACCGTCATTGACCCCGGTAAGCGGTGGCAGTTGGGAGCGCACTACACGCCTCTGGTGGACATTCTGGACGTGGTGGAGCCAGTCATTATGCGGCCACTGCGCGAGGAGTGGGAGGCACTGCGCCAGAGTCTTAAACCAATCTTGGCCGAGATAGAGCAGGCCAGGGCGCAGCACAGCGGGGGGCTATACGTCGAGGGCGGCTTAGGCCAGACCCAGCAGGACGAGGCGGTGAGCCTGCTTACCGCGTTTCAAGACCGACTGGCAAGGGTCAAAGTCCTTGACCCGGCAATGGGGTCAGGGAACTTTCTGTACGTCACCATGCGGCTTTTGCTGGATTTGGAGGCTGAGGTCAGGGAAACCATACGCACCATTACCCAGAATGTGCCGCCCGCGCCAAAAGTTGGCCCCCGGCAAATGTTAGGGATGGAGGTCAACCCCTACGCCCACGAAATCGCGGGCATGGTGCTGTGGATTGGCTATCTCCAATGGATGCGCGAACATCACGAGCCGTTCAAAGTCTCGCCCGTACTGGATAAATTGCCGGGACTCTTGCACCAAGACGCGGTTTACGACGAACAGAACCAGACCGTAAGGGACTGGCCCGCCGCCGAGTTCATTGTTGGCAACCCGCCTTTTGTGGGCAATACCAAGATGCGCCAGTCTTTAGGCAACGAGTACGCCGAGGGCATCAGGAAGGCATACACGGGGCGCGTGCCAGGGTTTGCCGACTTCGTGACCTACTGGTTTGAGAAGGCCCGCCAGAACATCGAGGAGGGCAAAACCAAGCGGGCCGGACTCATCAGCACCAACAGCGTCAGGGGCGGAGCCAATGCCGAGGTACTGAGCCGGATTCTGAACACCGGAGGAATCTTCCTGGCATGGCCTGACCGGGCATGGATTCAGGACGGCGCAGCCGTCAGGGTCAGCATTATTGGGTTTGACAATGGGAGCCAGCAGAAGCGGGCGATCTTGCAACACCAGGGCGACGAGACAGACCCGAAGAAGCGCACGACCAGGGAGCAGGCTGTGAGCGTCATTCGGGCCGACCTGACGAGCGGGGCCGACTTGCGGCAGGCGCAGCGGCTCAAGGAAAACGCCGGGAAATCGTTTGAAGGTGTGAAACCAGCCGGAAAGTTTGACCTGCCCGGTGAGGTGGCGCGGGAGTGGCTGGACATGCCCAACCCCAGCGGGGTCAGTAACCGCGACGTGCTGAAGCCTTATATCAGCGGTGATGACATTGTTGGAAAATCTTTAGACCGCTATACGATTGACTTTAACCAGATGCCATTAGAGGAGGCAGAGAAGTATCGCCGCCCTATGCAGTATGTTGTTGAAAACGTAAAGCCAGAGCGCGAAAAGAATAATGAGAAATCTACCCGTGAAAATTGGTGGAGGTATAAGCGCACAGTCCCAGCTTTACGAGCAGCTTTTCAATCGCTAGACCGCTTTGTTGGTACGTCCCGTGTCGGTAAACATAGAGTCTTTGTGTGGCTTCCCACGAGCGTTATTCCATCTGACCTAGTAACTGTCATTGCTTTAGATGACGATTACTCTTTTGGGATTCTGAACAGCGGGCCTCACACCACATGGGCCTTAAAGCAGGGAACGAGCTTAGGGCCGACCCCCCGTTATACGCCCTCAACCTGCTTTGAAACCTTCCCTTTCCCCCGGCCTACGCCAGAGCAAAAAGAAGCCATTGAGCAGGCCGCAAGGTATTTGGAGAACAGCCGGAACTTCCTGCACGAAAAAGACACGCCAGGGCGACCCACAGGGCATAAATTGGGCCTGACCGATATGTATAACCTCTTGGTGGAATACCGCGCCAGCAAGCAGGAAAAAGTATCTGGTTTGGCGGGCCTCGCAGATGCTCACGACATGCTGGATAAGGCCGTCGCCGCCGCTTATGGCTGGGCATGGCCGATGGACGAGGACGAGCTTTTAGGGAAGCTGCTGGAGTTGAACCTTAAGCGGGCCAGCGAAGAAAAGTAGAATAGCGGTATGACTGAAGATATGATTCATGCTGACCATATTGATGAGCCGGAGATAGACTATGTTATGATTCGTACTATTGAAGAAGTAGATGGAGATTATAGAAAGGAAATGGGCTGGAATCCGGTAAGAAAAATCAAGCCTGATGAGCGCGTTGTTAAATCTGTAATAGGACAATTGGTATCTAAAACTGGGAAGAATGCCAAAAAACCTGCTGGACGAGGCAAAGGAAAGCAGCCTTTCTATGCCAAGACAAGCGAGGGTGGAAAGAACATCTTGCTAGAGGGCATGGAGAGGATTTTCAGTAAGAGCGATAAGCTGATCTACCAGCCCCGTGAGAATAAGGTAGAAGCTCCAGAATTTACTTGCATTTGTAAATCTGTTCAGAAATCTAAGACGAAGTATCAACATTTTTTTGTATTTACTACATTACTTAGTGGTGATTTTTCAATATCTTTAGAACAAGAAAAAAATGCAATGGATATGCTGGCTAAAGCAGTTCTTGACTTTAAGCCAGACGCCGAGATTTACGCCATGAAGCTAGACCAGAAGGGTAGAAGTGGAAAGTTCTATGCTCATGTAGCACTTGGAACCCATAAAACATTCCGTCGTGAACTCTTGCCTCTCATGCGCCGTACCGCGTTTGACCTAGAGAGCTTTATCAGGCGTGAGCTTGGCATTGAGGATGCTGAGGCAAATGCGGACGAATCATCTGGTGACTGGCTAGAACGAGAAATGAACGCTGAGCGGAAAACGAGGTACGGAAAAGGCATAAGGACTGCTGCCATTGTCTCAGAGCCACAACTTAACCTTGGGGATTTGCTCCCTGACAGCGAACGACCAGAAGGGTTGCGACGGCTGAGCCAAAACGATGGTGAAGCGCCAATTCAAAGGCAAGACGGCACTTACTTCTTTGAATTATCTGATGGTAGCTTCTAAAACTCGTTTTACAGGTAAGCCCCCAGCGCCACCCCCAGTGCCGACGAGAGAGCGCACCAGGGCCAGCCCCGCCACAGCGACCACGGCGGTGGAGTTAATTACCGCCGAGCGGCTGATGCCCGACCCCAACGGCCCGGAGTTTGGCGGATTTACCCCGCCGTATTTTTACGATGAGTGGCGTATTTCGCTGTCCTGAACGGATTAAATTTAATTCCAGTTCAAGGCGAATGATGATTTAGGAGGGGGAAGTTTCCCCCTGAGAAAAACGCAAAAGGCGCAAACATCCTGAGCGCGACCTTCCTCACGTCAGGCCGCAGGATGTGTGCAAAGCGTTTTTCTACCCCCTCTTGATCTTGGGAAGCACCGAGCGGCGACGTGCAGGGGGGGCAGTGGTAGGGGCCAGCCCAGACGATTTTCAAGGGGAGGCCAGGTCTACCGCTTGCAGCGGGCCGTTTTACCCGGCGAACTGCGCCGGGTTGCTTGCCGCAGGCCACTTCACGCCGCTTGCGCGGCTGTATTCGGTAAGGAGCGGCCAGAGGCCGCGCAGCACCGCCCCCGGCCCGGAGGCCGTCAGGGGGCCGCGCCCGTCGTCGGCCACGAGGCGGCTCTTAGTCCTAGCCGAGCGCGACCAACACCACCAGAAGGCGCGGCCAGGGGCCGCACGGCCACCAGAACAGACCCAACCCCCCCGCCCCTTCCCTTGGAAGGGGAGCTTTCCCCCCCCCGCCCCCAAAGGGGTAGCAGGGAAAGCGCAGGGCCGCAAAAAAGCGCGGCTCAGACGCTTTCCCGCTGTCCAGGGTGAAAAAGCCTCAGAACGCTGTCAAACCTGAACGCCCCCGGCTGG
>NZ_SMMH01000043.1 GCF_004634215.1 Deinococcus fonticola
CCAGGACGATTTCTTCCTTGACCCCAGATGCCCAAGTTTTGCGCTGCTTTCCCATAGAGTTCCTCCAGTTTGCCTGACCCTCCTATCGGTCAGGCGATTTTTGGAAGGAATCCCTGGAGCATTACCGTACCTGTAGCTCCGGCGGGAAGCCCCGTTGTGGTCACAGTTACTGAAGCAGCTAAGGCAGGAGAGAGAGTAAGCAGGAGAGCAAGGGTGACTGTGCGCATGGTTCCTCCGTTTTGTACCTAATTTGATAGTACCAAGTTTCACTGTACTCGTAATCGGTGAAGCGGTCACGCTCGGTGTATGGCCAGAGTAAAGCGTGACCCCAGTGATACTCGCCGCATGTTTGGCGAGCGGCTGAGATCACGCAGAAAAGAACTGAAACTAACCCTCGAGGACGTGGCGGAGAAAGCCCAGATGAACTGGTCATACATCGCCCAGGTCGAGCGGGGCGAACGCAACGTGTCCATCGACAATATGGCCGCGCTGGCAGAGGCACTGGACGTCTCACTGCGCGACCTACTCTGACGCCCGTGGCGTGCGCGGCAGCAGGGGCGTGATGCCCCCATTTTCAAAGGCGACGGGGATGGCTTCCGGCTCATCCCTTTGGATGTACGCGACCCCGGAGAGTCGCCCTTCCTGCCAGCCCACAAACAGGAGCGCCCGCTCCTCGGTGAGCAGTCCTTGCTGCCGTGCCTGATATACCCAGCGGAGTTGATCGAGCGCATCCTGCATCTCTGCGTTAGGAGCCATGACCCACATCCCCTGCCAGTCCAGCTGACTTTGATGAGTTGCGCTCAGGGCATCGGCCCATCCCAACACGTAATCCGCATCCATCGCCAGCGGTGTGTCGAGAGCCGTGCGGCTTCCCGGCACTGTCCCTGGCGTGATGTATTCGATCCCCACCGTACCTTGTTGCAGCGATCCGAAGATCGGGCCGCCCCACCACCGTCCGGTGCAGCGCAAATGGGTACGCAGTGCGCGAGTAGCAGGGGCATGAATGACCACCTCCTGCACAGCAGAGTCAGAAGCCTGAGAGCGGGCAAGATGTTGTGACCTTGGCCCGTAGTAAAGATCGTGCAGCCGGGTCATCGTCCGGCTCCACGGTTTGAAAAGCGAAGAGCATCGGTGGCTGGCGAGTGGTTTTTTGTCACGGTGGGTACCTCGCGTTCAGGGCGTGGAGCCGGAACGCTACAGAAGAGAATTGATGGCTTATTCATTAGGGAAACTCCGTCTGAACTCCCTGTTTTGAGGGAATTTCTGGAGGCGAAGCAAAGCGAAGACCCTTGAACGGTCTTTGCCGCCAAGGGTCATTTCCTTCACTGACGTGGGTTTTGAGACGCACTTTTCTGTTCAGGGTTCTGTTGTCAGCGCTCCCTGTTAAACCACTGGGCCAGCATCACCTCCTCCCCAAATTCTCGCTGTAGCCTCTGCTGCCGCTTCGCCGCTGGCACGCCCCAGAGCGTTGCGGCGAAGCCCCGATCGCTGAAGGTTTCACGCTTTTTTTGAATCGTGGACATGCTGTACGACCCGGTGTCGTACTCAACGGCGACGCTGCCTTTGGGTGTGCACCAGATCGCGTCAGGCTGCTCGTAACTGAGGCGTGAACGCGGTTCCGTCTGCCAGACACTCGTGTCCGCTTCGACACTGAGTTGCATCCTCATCTCGGCCAGGCCAGCCCGGTGGGCAAGGTGATGGTGGTGTACGTACTGCATGCGCGGTGAAGCCAAGAAGAACCGGGTTGAGACTTCAAGGCCGTAGCGACCATGGCACGGATGGATCAGAGCATGAACATACGGCGTGTCCTGCAGGTCGCCTGCTTCCAGGCCGTAATGCCGTCGCAACTGTTGGGTACTCATCACTGAATCCACCGCCAGTGCCCGTCTGGCATGGTGAAGACGCGCATCACGAGAGAGACAGAGGATCTGCCGGGTCAGCTCCGGGAGAGCTGTATCAGTGGGGACGTGCAGGGCAGCTTCACTGGCACGCGGATCGTCTGATGCTGGGTACATGACCCTTCCCTTGGCTTCCGCTAGCGGCAAGCAGTGTACGAGTTTCAACCATGAACTTTCACGCTCCTGCAACCTTTTCCCACGGCGCACGTTCGGCGTCAAAACCACCACCCGCAGGTTGTGGAACAACGCCTCACTGCGCCACTGTGTGACCAAGCTCTCCAGTTTTTCCACCGAGCAGCCGCGCCCTGAGCCGAACTGAGCTGTCAGCAGTACAGTTCCCTCTGGCGTCTGCACCGGAGTGAGATCGTCGCGGGCCGTGGGTGGACGCCGGGCGGGATCAAGAATCACTTCCCAGCCCAGGCGTTGGAGCGCGAGGCGCTGGTAGGCCGTGTTGATGCAGCGGGCAAAGCTTCTGGGCTTGTCGCAACTCCCGGTGGCGGCGACGCGACCATGCGCTTTGGGGAGCACCAGCAGGCCCATCGCCGTGTAAGTCACTGACAGATAGTTCTCCTCATGCAATTCCAACATCCGCTTTCGACCCAGTGCCGCCTTGGTCTCATCCGGTGTCCACGCGCCGTCTCTGAGCAGCTGCCGGAACGCTTCACGCTCCTGCTCAGAGACCCCTTCGTGCCTCGGTCGGGGGCCGGGACGGATGGTCACGATTCACCACCTTTTTGCTGGCCTTTGAGAAACTTGCGCCTGATGTCCAGCAAGCGCTCAAAGTCGTCTTGGCCGTCCTTGATACGTTCAACGGTTGTCGCCACTTTACCGTTCAGGGCCAAGACTCTGTAGCGAGATTCACGGCGCTGGTCTGTCAGCCATCGTGTCCATCCATCATCGACAACGACGACTTCATCCTGCACCGTACAGCGCTTTTTCTGGCCGTCTTCCATAACCACTACTTTCCCAAAATGCTGCCCAGCCAGTGGCAGCGCTCCTACGACCCCACGCATGATTGCCGCTTCAAAGTTTTTGAGGATCAAGCAGCACTCATCTGGGGGCACATCGCGCAGCAGGATGCTGAGTTTCTGGCGCAGGGGCTTTGTTTTCTCGGCAGGCGCAGTTGATTCAGGATGTTCAGAATTCATTTCTTTCCTCCTGAACTCAGCATCCCCTGCTGTAGGGTTTTGGCGATTTACTACATCACCTCATTGTCTCTTTCGATACGTTTCATACGCGTCCAATAGTTCACAACCCGCGCTCCAGTCGGTAAGCCATCCCAACGGCGATGATGTTGTGAGCAGCATTGACATCGGCATCAACAATGGTTCCGTTGCCGTTTAAGAACCGCTTGTGGTTACTACTGTCACGCTCACCTCGAAGGTGAGTCAGGTTGCAGAACTGACTGGTGTGTTCAGGCGGCACTCGCTGCCACCTGATCCCCGCAGCATCGAGCCTTTTTGGCAGCCAACACATCAAAAAATCACGCAGCCCCAATTCCCGGCTGCGTCGTGCGAACGCGCGAGAACAGTTCGGGTATTGCAGGTTTTCAAAATACACGAAGGAGGCGCTGGAAAGCAGCAAGCGCACCATTTCCTGGAGTTCCAGCCGTGCCGCCGCATGCTGGAGCAACAGCAGGTGGCGCTGTACCTCGCACTGCGTGTGGTGGTCGCCAGGGCACCACTCTTCCAGCTGGTTTGCAGTGATGCATACTTCGGAGATGCCTGCGGCCCGGTGCACCAGACCGGTGCGGTGTACTGCCACAGCGAGCGTATTCAGGCCAACGTCGATGCCCACGGCAGAGCGCTCAATCCCACTGATGGTTTGCACAGTTGCCCTCTCAAAGAAGAGGCTCAAGAACCAGCCTGAGTCATTCTGAAAAATGCGAGTACGTTCGGGCACCCAGGGAGCTGGCGTGACGTGTTGATCCGCCAACAGATGCGGTGCAGGAGTTACTTGCGCCTCAGCCTGGAGAGCTTGCACCAATTGCTGCAGCCACGCCTCCTTTCCCAGGCTGTCCATCGGCTGGGTAAGCGCCGGCAGAAGATGTGCGACGTCAAACTGCGCGAACCTCGGTGAGGCAGTCACCAATCCGGCATACTCCTCAGGGGGGAGAACATAAAGCTGTGCTTGGAGGGTCTGCTGCCCGATCTTGAACTGGAAGTGGCTCAGTACATCTGGGTTTTCTGTCAGTTTGAACACGGTGCCGGACGCCCCCGGCACGTTTTCTGATACTTGTTTCAAGACACCAGACTGAACGAGTGAGTGGAGTACATAGTTCGACTCCCTCAAGATGCGAAGGTTGTAATTGATCACAGGAGACTCCCTTGAAAGCGGTTTTGCCTGTCCATCACCTGCAGATGATGTTCAGACCCTTCCCTTCTGACCAGCGCGGAGCGCTGGTGCCTTGAGAGGTCTTGCCGCTGTGGAGCTTCAGGTTTTGATTCTCTGTGTTGACCTCAAAGCTGTGCGTTCATGAACAGTTGCGCTGCTGTGCGGTTCGCTGATTGACCAGGCGAACCCTGCTCTCCCTGCAGAGGTCTGAGTGTTCAGTTGAACAGCGGCCCAGCGGGACTGAGGGCGTCCAGGTCTGCCAGGGACTCGGGTTGTAGGCCTTTGAACTGCTTCTGCGGCACTTTCAGGTAGCGCCACAGCGTCCCGCTCAGTTCACTGGCGTTCTCACACCACTGCGCGGCGGCGCGGTCTTTGTACTGCACCTCCTCGGTCTCGGCCCCCTTGGTCTCGATGACCCAGTGGGTGCCATCGGTGCCTACGGCAACGAAGTCCGGGTGGTAGTAGCGCAGGTTGGTATTGCCGTCCACGTAGGGAATGCTGAACGGGAACTGCTCGTGCAGTTTTCCGAAAGCCGTGACGTCCTCCGCCATGTCGAGAAACTTGGCGAACTCCTTCTCAAAGGCGTTGCCACAGGGCGCAAAATTCCACGGGGTCTTGTTCGCCTCGTACACCGGGCGCGTCCATGGAAAGGGTTCGATGCTGGACAGCCGCAGAGGTTCGTTGATGACCTCCGGCTGCTGCTCCTCGATGCTCAGTCCCCGGATCGCCTTGGTAAACAGGTCGAGGGCCACGAACTGGGCCACGTTGGAACTCATGGCCTGAATCACCGCAGGCTCTTCGAGGTCGACCTCCTGTCCGAAGGCACGTCTTGAAAACCACTCCCTGACCTTGGGAGCGATCACACTGAACTGTCCCGGCAGTTTCACATCAGCGGCGATGCGTTTGGCGTAGTAACTGATGACCTCGCCTGCGGTCTGCGGCCCCTGAATCTCATATTCTTTGCTGACTAGCGTTTCCAACGTCAGGATGTCCTTGCCCTCGTACGTGAAGGTCTGGGCTTCCTTGCCGCCCTTCTTGAGGGGCAGGGGCTGGTGCTTGAAGCCCATGACATCCAGCGCTGCCACCTCGTCGGCAATGCTGCGTTTACGGGTCAGGGCAGGACTGAGTTGCGGCAGGGCAATGTCGTACTGCGCTTTTTCAGGCACGAAGCAGATCTGGGGAATGATGACGGGTGGGCCACCATCGAGGTCTTCGGCATCCAGCTTGATCTGTTCCAGTTTCTCCAGGTCTTCCACGAAGGCGAGGAAGTTCCGGTTGCCGATGATGTCCACCCGCTCGGTGTACCCCTGACCCTGACCACGGAACATCAGGCGCAGGCCGCGCCCGATGGCCTGTTCCGGGAGGATGTTGGCCTTGGCGGTGTAGGGGCGCAGGCCCACCACCACCGTCACGTTCTGCACGTCCCAGCCCTCGCGCAGCATCATCACTGACACCACGGCGTTGACCTTGCTGCTGTCATTGTCAATCTCGCGGGAAGCCTTTCTGGCGGCTTCCAGATCTTTCTTGCTGACCTCACCGGTCTTGTCTGTGTGAATGACCAGCGTGCTGTCGCCGCCGAACTCCTGCGGGTACTTGGCGCGGAGCCAGTCCGCCACATCGTCGGCCTCTGCCGTGGTGTTCATCATCACGAACAGCGCAGGTTTCTTCTTGAACGGCTTCAGCGCGTCACGGTACTCCTGCCAGCGTTTGACCCCAGCCGTCAGGAACGCCTGGTAGCGTACGCTGGCGATGTCGGACTTTTCCTCCTGCGCCTTGGTGACGCCCTTCACCGGGCGTTTCACGATGGCGTCCACGATGGCCTGCTTGAGGGGGTAGTCGTAGATGACCCAAGGGAACAGCCCGCCTTTCTGGAAGCGTGGTGTCGCCGTCACGTCCAGTTGCAGGCTGAGCGGGACTTTCGCGGCCAGGTCACGGATGACCCCGTTCCAGGCGCTGCCCTCGTCATGGGTGTGGTGGGCCTCGTCGTTCAGCACCATCACCGGAGTGCCGCGCTTCACGATGCGGTCGGTGAAGGGCACGTTCGGTGTCAGAGAGCTGGGTGGTTTGCTGCCCAGCAGATCATCCAGTGGGTTGCTGGCAGGTTTTTCATCCTCCGGGTAGAGCTGCTGGATGTTGGTCACGTACAGCACGCCTTCAGAACTGCTGACGGAGTTGCCACCCTCGCCCCGCACCACCACTTCCATGTCCCAGAAGGCTTTCAGGGCAGGTGGAATTACCGGGTCGACCTGAAAGATGCGGCCTCCCTGAAAGTCCTCTGCAAGGCGTTCCAGCACGATGACGTTCGGGGCGATGACCAGAAAGGAGCGGGCGTATGCCTGAGCGATCTCGTCCTGCTCACGCACCGCATTGAAGTATTGCCACGCTGTCGCCAGACTCATGACCTTTGTCTTGCCGCTGCCCGTTGCCATCTTCAGCGCCAGGCGTGACAGGCCGTCGTCCTTGGGAAGCTGCTGACCCTGAAGAAGCTCCTTCACCGCGAACTGTTCCAGCAGCCCCAAGCGGGTACGCACACCGGTCACTTCCCAGGTGTAGATCAGGGTCTCCAGTGCGGCCTGCTGCGCCATGTGGTACTTGAATGGGCGTCCACTGGGCAGGCGGTGCTCGTTCAGAAACCAGTGACTGAGAAGGAGGCGCGTGGTGTCCGTGACCCCCTTGTAACCACCCTCGCGCCATTCCCGCACCGCCTCCCGCAACTTGGGAACGCACACGGCGGTGTTCATGTATTCGGAAACGTCAAAGAGGGTGCCGTCTGCGGCAGATGCCTTCTTGCGGGCAGCCATCAGCAGGCTCCTGCAACGGTACAGGCGCGGTTTGTCGACATGCCCTCAGTTTAGAGGCAGACATTCAGAACATCAGCCGAGAATCAGGCGTGGAAAGGCTGCTGACTGTCGTGGGAGCGCAGGTGAGCCGCGATGTCATCCGCAATAGCAGGGGCTTCATCCACGTGAGCCACCTGAATACCGTCCTCCCGCATCACTCCTATCAAGTCGTCGCGGAGTGTGGGATCACCATGCTCATTGGTGAACGCCACAAAGACGCCCTCTCGCAGGTCGGCATCACTGGAATGCTGAGCATCGTCGGCCACCATGCGATAAGCGTTGACGTAATCAACCACGTCGCGCTCAGGCAAGTCGAAGGGAATAGCCTGATAGCAGTGCCAGACCCCGTTCTTGTACGCCATGTCAACCACGGGGCGGGACTTGACGGGCAACACAAAGTCTTCTTCCAGGCCCAGCTCAAAGAGGTGCTGGGCTGCGAAAATCTTCCTGACCTTCTCGCGGATGACCCGCTTGCCACGGACAGTTTTCTCGGTCTTGGCAGTCGGATCTTCCACGAATCGCGCAAACATGAACTCGCTCAGCGCCTTGGCATCTGTAGCAACAGCACTCCGCAGGGGCGAGAGTTGGACATTGTTGGCGGCGTACATGGCACAGAGCGCCGCCAGCCGCTCTTCTGTCCAGGGCTCACGGCTCATGCGCTCCAGCATGTCGCGCAGGCTGGTCATGGCATGTCCAATGAAGATGCCGTCACTGCCGGGCAGCCGCTTGGCATGTGATCCTTTGCCAAAACCGGGCAACTGGGTCAGGCTCCACTCTGTCGCTCCCGGAATCACCACCAGCACACCCACGTTGACGAACTCGCCGCGCAGAATGCTGGGGACGTAGCGCACAATGGCATACAGCGCCCTTCTGGGAGCTGCTTCAGGTTCGGTTTTTGCGTGCTGAGCCGTCATTTCCACCACTCCCTCCTTTTCAGGCGCTGCGCCATGTGCGCTGGTATTTGCCGGGCACGGGCGTCTAGGAAGTTTACTAAAGCCTCACCTTCAGTGACAGTGACCCCCCACTCAGAGGGTAGAGCGTTCACTAACCCTGTCAACATAGTCCGGTCAACCAGACTCAACTGGTGCAGGAAGGGAGCAAAATCCTGCGTCACGTTGATAGCCCGCAGCAGTGGAAGGTGTGGGGAGTAGTAGGGCAGTGGATCGTCCGGGTTGTTGAACCGCGAGTAGGCCGGGTTCAAGTCGCCCAGTCCCCAGAAAGGGCTGCCGAAAGCGTTCCCGGTATCGACCATGTAGATCTGAGCTATTCCCGTATGTCGGGAGACCAGCAGGTTCGGATTGCTCAGTTCCCTGTCCCAGTTGTCCATAAGCATGTCCAGCAAGATGACCCCAGCCAGCATAGGGATGTCGCTGAACAGGCTCTTCATCACCAGATCGCTGGGCGTCAGTTCGGTCGCAGGTTCCAACCACTGCGAGTAGAAGTGGATGCCCGGTTGAAGCGCCACAGGTTGGTCTTCCGGGTCAAGCACCGTCAACCCACCAGGCGGCAGGGCCTCAGCCGGAACCTGCACCAGCCCAAAGCGCGGCACCCTGACCCCAAGGAACTGGGCGAGGTTATGCCCCAGCCACTCGTTGCACAGTACCCGGTGGCCCTGCGGACACTGCTGGAACTTCACGGCACAAAGGTCAAGCCCGCTGTCCAGCAGGAACCGCTGAGGCTTCGACCCGCCGCGCCCGACAGCATCAACGTGGCTTTCAGCTTTCGGCAACGCCTGTCCACTCGCCCCCGTTGTCAAACCTCAGATCACCTCCACCGTCAGGGTCTTGGTGGTGTCGTTGCCCAGAATGTCGATCACCTTGACCAGCACGGTGTACTTCCCGCGTTCCTCGTAGGTGTGCGTGGCCTTGAGTTCCAGCTTGGTCTGCTTCTTGGTGCGGTACGCCTGCCACTGGTTGTGGAAGGTATCGCCCTTGAAATCCCAGTCCACCGCCCAGTAGTCGACCAACTGCGACCAGTGCGTGATGCCCTTCTGAATCTCATCGGGGATGTCGTCCTGCGGCATCAGGAAGTCCTCCAGCGTCAGGGTCAGCTTGCGGGCCTTGACCTCGGACTTAACCTCCACCGCGCCCAGCTCGTAGAAGCGGATGTCCCCCTGATCCACGGCCTTCTTCTCCAGCACCTCGCGGGGGATCTTCTTGAACTTGATGTCCACGCCCGCTTCCCGCGCCATGTTCAGGCCCGTCTCGTTCAGCTCGAAGGCAAAGTCCCAGCCGAGCACATCCGCTGCGGCCTTGGCTCCAGCACCTCCCGCCCGCTTGAAGACCTCGCGCACGATGGCCTTCAGGTCACCCTCGGTTACGGGGGCGTCTACCGCGCCCACATGCACCAGCCGCCCCGCCTTGACCCCGTGCGTCCAGGTGCCACCGGGAAACTCCTCTGCGCCGTACAGCTTCAGGATGAACTGACGGTACGCGGCTTCCCGCGCCCGCCCAACTTCCTCGTTCTCCCACTCGGCGGCCTGCCACGCCTGCCGCTCGTACTTACCAAGGTTCTGCACCACGAAGGGCTTCACGCCTTCGATGCTGAGCAGACGCTTGCGCGTGGTGTGGATGGCAAAGCGCCCCAGATCACAGGTGATCCAGCGCCGCCCCAGCTTCTCGGCCACCGCTGCTGTGGTGCCCGACCCACAGAAGCAGTCGAGTACAAGGTCACCCTCGTTGGAAGAGGCTTTGATGATGCGCTCAAGCAGGGCTTCAGGCTTTTGAGTTGGGTAGTTGACGCGCTCCTCAGCCATCGAGTTCACAGGCTGAATATCGTCCCAAATATCTGTTACAGCAATCCCCGGCATTTCATCGAGATAACGTTTGATCCTGGGAACTTTACCGGGCGCTGACTGAACAATGCGTCCTTGTGCAAGTAGCTCCTCCATCTTTGCTTTGTTATATCGCCAAGCTTTTGTGACTCCCATGAATTCATAAATTGGGTGTCCCCTTGTTCCCGCTCCCGGAGCTGTTAAATCGCTTAACGTATATTGACGCCCATCGGGGTCGGTATTCTTATAGCGAGTCTCTTTGTAGTCATCTGCGTATGCCGAGAACTGCTGATTGAAGACACCGCCGGACTCAGAAAGTCTATAATATAGAATTATCTCTCGCGCCCTGGGCCAATTTTTTGCACCCTGTTGATAATCATTTTTCGTAGTTGTGCGTTTCCATGTAATCTCATTGATGTAGTGTTGTTGACCGAGGACATCATCTAAGACAGCCTTAATGTAATGGCTAATATTCGCATCAATATGGACGTATAAACCACCGTTGGAAGCAAGAAGATCTTTGAGAACACTAGCGGTTTCATAGAACCACTGCAAAAACCCATCAAGTCCTCGTCCCCAAGTATCCCTGTACGCTTTCTGTTCCAAGATGCTGGGCTGCTTCACGAAGTTAGCAGCCTGGTTACCTTCGGTATCGGGGTCATCGGGGATTTGGGCCGTGAAAGAGAAATCTGCACCCGTGGCGAAGGGCGGGTCAATGTAGATCAGAGCAACTTTTCCCCGGAATTCTTCGAGCAGGCTGGGCAGTACGTACTTTTTGTCACCCCAGATCAGGCGGTTGCGCCACTCGGTGTCCTCACCGCCGCTGCTGAACATGTCGAGCATCTGCATGCGCTGCTGGTTGCTCTCGTTGATGGTCTCGATGGTCTGGAACGGTAGGGCGAGGCGGACGGGCTGGACGCGCTTGCCGTCCTTGTACTTTCCATCCCACATGAGTTCGACGGGCATATAAGTGACAGTTTAGCGGGTAGGTTGAAGCAGCGCGGTAAGAAGGACGGGTCAGCGGGGCGTCGCCGAGTATCCTTGGAAAACACGACATGGAGGAATTCAAATGACCCGCGTGCAGAAGAAAGTGCGTATTTACAACGTTCAAGTGATGGGAGTGGACGCCGCCAGCCGTGCAGTGCGTTCCAACATGCGGGAAGTCTTTGAGTACATCGAACAGCTGCCTTTTGATTCGGCAGCGGCTGAGAACGCTTATCTGAACGACGATGACGGCAGGGTGCTTTCCATGAGCATCGTTGACATCGACTTGGCGGAGCAGATTGTGCGCGGAAGGCTGGCAAGTACCCGCCGTGACCTCCTGCCGCAGATTGAGCACAATGGAACCGTGACTGATCCGAGCATCCCAAACGGTGCTGGGTACTACGACCCTGTTCACTTCGTCTATTTTCTGGACTCGAACCGGGTTGCCATGGAGGTCAACGGACACGGCCCGCACTACACGAAATTTGCCGAGTACATTGAGAAAAAACTTGTTCGGCAGCCAACCATCAATGTCACTGATGCCCGAATAGCCCCCCTGATCAGCCCGGAAGTCTACAAGAGGCTCCAAGTAGACGGTGTGATTGCTGAGGTCGAGCTGGAAGTGTACAGGGGTTACGGCGAGGCTATCGGCAACATGGCGAACGGGTTGGGTGACGTCCTCACGGCGATGGACAATCTACCTGAAGGGCCGACAAGCTTCGCAATTACCCTGAAAGGTTCTGCCACGGACAGCCAGCCCAGAAGCATCGGGCAAGCACTGCAGCAAGAGGTCATCACCGTTCTCCGGGATGCCCGCCCCATGTTGCATAGGGCTATTGCCAAAGTTCGCCAGCCCAACCCGTCTACAGGTCGACAGAGGACGAACACCGTTGACCTTCTGGAAGCCAAGTGCCTGTTCTACGCACGGCCAGTGCAGGTGCGGGCACGTGTTCTGGATTCCGCATCCATGTTCGCTGAGATCATAACGGGGTACAAAAATTTTGCTAGAGACGAGGTAAGATGAGGCATGCGCAGCCTGCTGAACAGACCCGAACCGACTGCCGTAGTTGCCGGTGTAGTGGCACTGCTGTCGGTGTTGGTGGCTCCCGTCTGGGCAGAGGGCTTCTACAAACAAAGCTACGCTGGCGTTCCCGGAACAGCCTTCACGCTTTTGGGTTTTCTGGTTGCTGCTGTTACTATCCTGTTGACGATTCGGGATAGACCCTTTTTGCAAGCTTTGCAAGCTCAACGACCAGAGCTTTGGAAGCAGGTCATCAACGAGTTTTTTTTGACGTCTTACCTCATAGCGGCTTTTGGCTTGGTGGTTATGGTCTTTGGGTGGCAATACCCCGCCGAGCTGGCTCTGGGATGGAAAAGGCTGTTCCTTTTCAGCTACATCGCACTCTTTGCTTTGAGTGCATTGCAGATGGCGAAAACTATCTATGTACTTCACGCCATTGCTAAGAACTGAGTCGTGGTACGAGCGGCAGTTACAGGGACGCCCCTCTTCCTCTGGAAAGTTCGGGCAAGACTTTGCTGAAGTCGGGGACATGCCATCTGGTTTTTTAATTCTCAGAATACGCAAGACAACTTTCTGCTCTGCCGCTACGCTGTGAGAATGGAAGATCTGCCCTTCATAGAAATCCCGCTCCGGTTGATGAAGAGCAAAACCAGCAACGTCTTTGCTGCCAAGAACGACAAGAGCGTGGCTGAGACCCTGACTGGCTGACGGCCTGACAGAAAGTATGAGAAAACGTCCCCGATAGGGGACAATTTCTGTTTATGACGACAAAAACGATCCTCGGGGACGTCCCCCGACTCTACCAGAATGTCCGACCCTTCCTCAGCGCCCTCTCCTGGAACGATGTCCGCAATGCGGACACCTGTGCCTGGCTCGTCGCAGGGTGCTTGGAAAGCCGAATCTGCTCCATCCCCGCGTGGGTGAGCGGGCGAATCTCAAAAGCGCAGTTCGCGCAAAGCCGAGAGATTCAGGCCCGCAGGTTTCTAGAGAACCCGAAGGTTGATCCCTTCGAGATCTATGCGCCGCTAGTCTTCCAAGCCCTTCGTCACTGGGGCGAGCACCGTCTGGTGCTCGCTCTGGACACCAGTATGCTCTTTGGAAAGTTCTGCCTGATCCGCTTTGCTGTCACTTTCAGGGGACGATCTCTTCCACTGCATCAGGAAGTCATCCAGCACGAGAGCGCCCAGGTTTGAACCCGACAACTTCTCCCTGTGCTCGCCCGTGTCAAAGGCCTCCTCGATGCGTTGGGCATCCATGACGTTCGGCTCCTTGCTGATCGAGGTTTTTGCGACAGTGAACTCATGGATTGGCTCTGGGCCTGCAAATGGCACTACCGCATGCGTATCAAGTCGAACCTGATCCTCGCTGACCTTGCAGGTCAGCGCCTGTGCAAGCTCGACGACATTCGCCTCCAACCCAGGGAAACACGCTGTTTCCACAACGTCGCCATCACCGGGCAGGCGTTTGGCCCAGTCCATGTCGCGGTCGCTCGACCCACAGACGTTCAGGAGCAGTGGCAGGTCGTGAGCAGCGAGCCGACAGACCTGGAAACGTTCGCTGAGTACGGCGAACGCTTCCAAATCGAAGAGGGCTTCCTGGACGATAAAAGTGGTCTCCACGGGCTGGAATCCTCGAAGCTCCGTGATGTCACGAGCCTGAACAGGCTCGTCATGGTTCTGGCGCTGGCCACGCTCTTTCTCGTCACCAAGGGTGTACAGATCGTCACGGAAGGGAAACGGCGAATGGTCGACGCGCATTGGCAACGTGGGCTGAGTTATCTCAAGATTGGGGAACGGGCCATGCGCTGGGCACTCAGTCGCGGCCTCGAAGTGTTTACCCACCTGGCACTGCCAGGTGGGCCAGATCCAGAACCTCTGGGCAAACGGAAGAAGAAATGCTCTGACCCCATTACGTTGCTGGAAGTCGGCTGGACGCTGGTTTTACGCCCTCTCTCATAAAGTTTGTCAAGCCGTCAGGCCCGCGCCCACGAGGCATTTGTTTCATATCCAGTCATCCTCACAATCTCAAACGAAAGGCTGACGCTCATTTAACAATGCCCCGCTAACCTGCCTCTACCCAGACAACTGAGCCGCCCGAGTGAAGGCGGAGGGCAGCGCCCCCAGCGGGCGCTTTTTTCATGCCGGCAGATGACCTGCTGCCGAACCCAAATACAGGGAGAGGATGTTTTTCAATGGGTCTTAGAGCTGCTGACGGCCCATGCCTTCAGGGGTTTCCCGCCGATTTTCAGGATCGGGCGACTTATCCGCACGGCATGCAAATCGTTCACCGCCCAACGCTGCACCTCCTCATCAATCAACAGGCCGACCGACTTGACGTACCAACGCAGCCGCCTGGTCAGCGTGTGCTGCTGGCCAGCGACTTCCACCACTATCTTGTCGCCTTCGTGACGAATAAACCGTACCATTCCACCACCGTAAGCATCCTTGAATGTTGTTCTGTCAGGCATCCGGCACCGCGTCCCAGTCAAGACGGGTGAACGGATCTGCGGGTGGGTCTTCAGTCAGTACTCCACCAATCTCCAGTTTCCCAGCGGCCGCCCGTTCCTCAGGACTGGCCGGCTGATCTTCACAGAGATCAGGTTGGTGAAATGCCAGCGCTGGACTTCCCAATCGATCAGGAAGCGGCCGGGCTTGATGTACCAGCGCAGACACCGGGTGAGGGCGTGCTGCCTGTTGCGGTGCTCGATGGCTATTTTTTCGCCCTCGTGTCGAATGAATTTCAACATGCCTGAAGTGTGAACCGGGCAGCGTTAACAGGGCATTAACCAGGAACGTTCAGCTCTTTCTGTCTCTGGTGATGATCCTGACCAGCAGCAGCATTGTGAAAGCCACCAGCACCATCACGGCCGACAGCACCAGCGCCGGGGCGAGATCGGATTCCATCGCGGAGTAGATCGCCAGCGTGATGGTGCGCGTTTTTCCCTGTAAGGAACCCGCAAACAGGATGGTCGCGCCGAACTCGCCCAGCGCCCGCGCCCAGGTCAGCACCAGTCCTTCCAGCAGGAAGGGGAAAGCCAGCGGCCAGGTCACGTAACGGAAGACTCCCCAGTGGTCTGCACCGTCGGTCTGCGCGGCCTCCTCGACTTCGCGCTGCACGGCCAGAAACCCCGCTTTTGCGGTGCGCAGGTAAAAGGGCGCGGAAACAAAGAGTTGGGCCATGACCACGGCGGCGGGCGAGAAGGCCACGCTGATTCCCGCCAGTTGCAGCGGAGGCCCCAGCAGACCACTGCGTCCGAAAGTCAGCAGCAGCCCCACGCCAGCCACCACCGGGGGAAGCACGATAGGGAGGTCAAGCAGGGTGTCCAGCACAGTCTTGCCCGGAAAATCGAAGCGGGCCAGCAGCCAGGCGATGGGCGTGACCAGCAGCACCGTCAACAGCAACGTGATGCCCGTGGTCAGCAGGCTCACCCGCAGCGCATCGAGCACCACCGGGCTGCCCAGGGTCGGCCAGAACGACGCGGTAAGGCCACGGACCAGCAGCACCAGCACCGGCAGAATCAGGAACAGCACCAGCGCCGTCCCCAGCAGGAATGGCAAAACGGGGACGACACGCCGTCTGCGCCGAGGGAAAAGGTCAGTGGTCAGCGCGGAACACCTGCAAAGGACACGAGGTTGCTCACGTACTGGCCGCCCTTGCCATTACCAGGCACGACCCGTTGGACTGCTCCATTCTTTTCAGGAAAGCCTCGTTTCATGTCCGTTCTCCTCAGTCCATAACGTAAACCGTACCGGGTTCTCTACTCAGAACTTTGCCTTCCAGGGCGTTGCGCGTGCTGCTGTTCATGGGTTCCTCCTGTTGAGAAAAGCGCTACTAACATTACTGCGGCTTCCCGAAGCCCCACTTCCTGAGGATTTTCTGTCCATCATTGGAAAGCACGTACTGCACGAACGCGTGGGCGGCCCCGCTGTTGGGGCTGGCTTTCAGCGTGCCCATTGGGTAACTGGCAGTCTGGTTGAAGCGGGTCGGCAGCGCGATCATCCGCACCAGGGGTTTCAGGGTCGGGGTCACGTCTGTGCTGTAGACCACCGCAGCGTCGGCCTCGCCCAGTTGCACCTTGAGCGCCACCTGCCGCACGTTCGGCTCTTCCGAAACGACATTTTGCAGGAAACGGGCCGAGAAGTCCCTGCCGTAGCTGCCGGACCTGTCGATGGCGGTGAGCATGCGGCGGGTGTAGTCGCCCACCGGCACCGTCTTGTCGGCCATGACGATCTTCAGACCCGGTTTCACCAGATCGTTCAGGGTGGTTACTTTCGCACTGCTTCTCGGCGCAATGAGGGCAAGTTTGTTGGTGACAAAGGGCTGACCGGAGGCGATCATCCCCGACTTCACCAGCGGGTCGAACTGGGCGTTGTTGGCGCTGGCGTACACGTCCGCTTTCGCGCCGTTCTCGATCTGGGTACGCAGGGCCTGCGACCCCGCGAACTGAAAGGTGGTCTTGTTCCCGGTTCTTGCGTCGAACGCTTTGCCAAGTTCAGTGAAAGCGTCGGTGAGCGAAGCGGCCGCGAAGACCGTGAGGTTGGCGGCGTGGGCATTGCTACCCAGCAGCAGGGTAAGGAGGAAGGCGGTTCCGGCTTTCATTCTTCCAGCTCCTTTCAGGCGGTGGTTTTCCAGAGTTCGCCCGCCTGCGCGGGGTCGTAGCCGCCCAGCGCCCGCAGTTCGCTGCGGAAGGCAACTTGCTGCACGACGTTCAGGATGGCCTGCACGCCGGCATGGTTTACGAATTCGGCGGGCACCACCAGGTCGAAGCGCTCGACTTGCAGGGGGATGAAGTCCAGCCCCAGCGCCACGGCAGCGGAACGTGGGCCAGGGGCCACATCGGCTTGCCCGCTGGCGACGCGCTGCGCGGCCCCGAGAGGCGTGTTCACTTCATTCTGGTAACCAGAAATGTCCCTCTGGTCGATCTTCGCCTCATCCAACCAGGCGTCCAGCAGCACGCGGCTGCCGGCATCAGCTTCACGGTTCTGCAAGGTCACCTCCGGGCGCAGAAGATCAGCGACCCCCTGAATCCCTTTCGGGTTACCGGCAGCGACCTGTAACCCCTGCTCCCACGACCAGAGGGTGAACAGGTGCAGGTCACGTTCAGGAAAAGCCTGCCGCACGAAAGGAAGGTTGGACACCCCACTGGTGGCGTCATACAGGTGAATTCCGGCAGCATGCGCTTCCCCTCTTTCCAGGGCTCGCAGGGCCGCCCTGCTGGACACCGGGTTCAACAGCATGCGGGTGTCCGGGTGGTGCCTTGAGACATGCGTGGCGAGCAGCGCAAACGAGGGGTCACATCCGGCCAGCACGGCGGTGCGGCGGGCCAGTTCCAGATCGCTGAAGAGTTCCACCCGAACCTCTGGCCCCGCTTCTTCGGTGGCAAGACCGTCGGCCGCCTCGGTCAGGCCACCCTGTCCACCCGTGGGAAAGGCCAGCCAGCGTTCCCGCACCTGGGCCAGGCGGACACGGCTGGGCAGATGCGCCTGACCGATCAGCGTGGCCTGAACCTGTGGTTCACCCAGGCTGAAGAGGTCTTCGACCCGGCAGTTCAGGACGCGGGCAAGGTGCAGCGCGATCAGGGTGTTGGGGACATAGGCTCCAGTCTCGATGCTGTGCAGGGCCTGCCGGGTGATGCCGACCTGTCTGGCCAGCTCGACCGGGCGCATTCCGGCGCGTTCCCGCCAGGCGCGTACCTGGGAACGCAGGATGTACGGGCTGGAATCCACACCTGATAAAGTAAATTACAGAAGACGAGTCGTCAATAAGAAATGACTCTTTCTCCGAACCTTTTTCCTCGACTCACGGCCCAGGAAATCCAGCAGGGACGGGATTTTGAGACGCAGACCGCTTACCTCGACTTGGGCGACCTGTACCCGCCGTTTCTAATTCTTTTTCCACAAAAGCTCATGGGCTGGCCGCCGGACGCAGCCAGGAAGGGACGCCAGCGCAGAGATTAATCGGCAGGCATCACGCCTACTTGTGCCCCACCGCACTTTGACCCGGGGATTCTCCACCCGAGCTGGCGTCCCCTCCGGCTCTCTGCTGGTCACCAGCGAACATTCAGGTACACGCTGCCCCCCAGCTGGCCTTTCTGAATGTCGTAGCCCATGCCGACGCCAGCACTGATGTTCGGAGCCAGGGACGACGCCGGCACCGTCGAGACCGAATACCCGGCGCTCACCTGGCCGCTGAACGGGTTGTAACTCAGGTTGGCCGACTGATTCACTGCCTTGTGCGGCACGACCGTGTACCGAACCTTTTCAATCACTTCTCCGCGCGTGTTCAGCAGCTCGATGACGCCCCGGTGCGCTTCCAGCACCACAAAGTTCGCGGTCTGAAGCGTGTAGGCATTCAGGCGAAGCAGGTTGTTCCCGGCTCCTCTGAATTTAAGCCGACTATCCAGGGGCCTGACCACCACCTCGGTATTCACGTCGCTGAAAAGCGTAAAGACCAGGGTTCCC
Organism: Deinococcus fonticola; assembly: GCF_004634215.1. NCBI lineage: Bacteria > Thermotogati > Deinococcota > Deinococci > Deinococcales > Deinococcaceae > Deinococcus > Deinococcus fonticola. The sequence goes on from NZ_SMMH01000043.1 coordinate 18,312, forward strand.
GTGGTATAGCCCACGGGCAACTGCATCTCAATGCGCTCAGGCTGCACCAGCACCTTGCGGGCCAGAACGGTAGGCGGCCCGGAGGAGGCAGCCGTTGCCGGACTGACGGTAATGGCTGGCGCGCTCATTTGCGCGTGACCGACGCCGGCTCCACCCAGGCCAATGGCAAAAGAGGCCAGGCAGAGCTGGCCCCCTCTCGCCCACATAGGCGGACGCCGCATCTTAGAAGCTCGTGTTCCCCGAGCCGGAGTCGTAAGTTCCGGTGGCCTTCACATCGAAGGTCACAACCACCGCTTTGCCCGCCTCAGCGCTCGTCATGGTTTCGGCGAAACTGAAGGTGAAAACGATGTTCGAGGAAGCGTCCGGATCGATTGTGGCCGTCCCGAGCCCAGTGATCGTCAGGCTGGCGGCCGCGTCCCCATCCTTGTTCGGCGTGACCACCACGTTGATCTGACGGTCTGTGGTGTTCGTGACCGGAACCGTCACGGTGAAGGTGCCCCCCGGGCGAACGGCCTTCGAGTCGAGCGTGATGCTGGTCGAGGGAATTTCAAAGCTTACCTGTTCGGCAGCCGTGCCTGTCGCCGTGACGGACAGGGTGGCACCGTTGAATCCGTCTGCAGTGCTGCTTGCGCCCAGGGCGATCGTGGGGAAGGTCAACAGGGCGAGCAGGGACAGGGCAGTGAATGTACGGTTGGGCATGTGTGAATCTCCTTGGCCGTTAAACAACGACCTGAACAGGTCTCACCTGGCACGCAGTCAGGTCAGATCGACGAAAAGCCGGTCGCACCACTGGCTCCACCCGACCGAGGTGCCCGGATTACAGGTCGGGGATCAACGCTTCTCTTCGCTCACACGATGCGGAACGAAGATGACTCAATGTAGGCTCAGGCATGTCACACAGTTCGCACTTGTTTCTACCTTAAGGTCAATTCATCTTTCTTGGCCTGCCTGCCCACGCTTTGTTTGTTCGGCCCTCCCCTGCTCGGACACAGAAAGTCCAGAAACCGGCCTCGTTTCTGGGACAAGCCCCTGCTGCAGAAGTTCATCATCTGCCTTGACCAGGAGCGAGAATTCCAGAGATGCCGTCAACGCATAACGACGGTATTTCGCCCGGCTTCCTTCGCGGCGTATAACCGCTGATCAACGAGCGCCATAAACTGCCTCTCGTCCGTGAATTCACTCAACATGGCCAGGCCCGCACTCACGGTGAGCGGCGGCAATTGTGGATGACTGATCGCCTCCACCGCCCGAATCACTTCCGTGGCCCGTCTCAACGCCGAACCGGGTTCCATGCGCCGGAACATGATCAGGAATTCCTCACCACCCCAGCGACAGACGAAATCTTCACCCTGGATGTGATGACTCAGGGTCTGCGCTACGACCTGCAAGGCCAGGTTCCCCGTCGCGTGACCGTACTCGTCATTCACGCGCTTAAAGTGGTCAAGGTCAAGAAGCAGTACCGCCGCTTCCTCCAGCGCCAGGGGCTGTCCCTCCTGCCGCCACGCCTCGAAAGCAATCCCAGCAATTCGACGGTTTGGAAGTCTAGTCAGCGGATCCCGCAGGGCCAGGTCAAAGTAATGCGCCGCCGACGACTGCGCGGCGCCCACCTTATGCCCCGCCACGGCCAGCCCACCCACCAGGCTGCACAGAAAAGCCTGATCCAGAACAAGCTGCCAGTTCATGACCTGCAGCAGCAGCAAGCTGACCACGACCCCGGCGTAACTGACGACACTTGACCAGATGGCCCAGCGCTGCGGCAACATGGTGAAGGCCAGCACCACCACCAGCAACTGCGTGTTGAGCAGCACATGCAAAACGTTCACATGCGGCAGCGTCTTGACCGCGTGCATGACCCACCACACCACCACCAGGGGCAGCGCCCAGCCCATTCCAGGCAGCCGCCAGCAAGTGGCCTTCAAGGAATTCCAGCACCCCACTGCCGAGCTGGTAGATCGCCGCCGAGACGTTCAACACCTGCAGGGCCAGGCGCTGGGCATCACTCAGAGGCTGCTGCAACGTCGTAGCACACAGTAGATCTGATCCCCTCTTGCCCCTTTCTGAATTAATTTACGGCGATTAGGGGTTGACAGGGCCGAAGTTCTGGAAACGGAGATTATAAGCGATGAGGACGAGCGCGACCTTCAACCGCAAGCTCCAGATGGTTTTCACCTGTCCCCAACGCAAGCCACGCCCTGCCACTGAAGAGAAGGCAGATTCGATAGCTTTTCTCGCGGCGTGGTATTCGTCCCTCCAGCGCAGATCAGGATATCGAGCATTCGTTTTGGGCGGCGTAATGTAGCCCCCACCCACATAGGCTTTGTCACCGATGATTTTCGGCCCACCGTAGGTGGGCCAATCGGCATTCATCTGCTCACCCGCATTCAGATCATGCTCGTGAGCGGGCCGGATCAGGTATCGCACGATGCGTCCATTGGGAAGCGCCCAGGCATGCAACTTGAAACCATAAATCATGCCCTGAGTGGTGAAGCCGAAACTGGCCTGTGGAAATTTGCAGTGTTTGGCCCGCTTGAAGCGGCACACGGGGATGGGTTCAGAGTCAATCAGC
>NZ_SMMH01000044.1 GCF_004634215.1 Deinococcus fonticola
CGAGCTTGAATTCGCGGCTGTGTAGTCGTCCGGGCATGGTCGGTCTCCCTCCATCTGTTGATCAGCCTACGGGCTGACCGGGGCGACATGCCTTGCTCCTCTGTCCGCGTTTTGGGGTTCACTCCACCTGGGCAGTATCGTCATGGTCGTCCTGATCTCGGAAGGTCACGTTGTAGTTGACGTTGCTGTTAAAGGGTGGGTCGAGGTAGATCAGATCAACGCTCTCGTCGTTGATCTGATCTCGCAACACGATCAGGTTATCTCCATAGTGAAGCGCCCGCTGGTCGGGCCTCAGTCGGGCTGTGGTCATGCCAAGAACTGTATCACCTGATACATCCACAGGGGCGCAAAAAGCCGCCCCGCCCAGCTCACCGGCTGAGGCGGGGCGGTCTAGCTGGAGAGCGTCTGTGTTCCCCTGCCCCCCTTCTGCGACAGCCTCATGGTAGGGCGCAGGGAACCGAGATGCACGTAGAGCTACGCGCGGGCGCCGTTGAGGGTCACTTGCTGGCGGCGGCTCTGACGAGCTTCTGGTAGGCGATCTCCAGCCCCTGCACCGCCAGCTTATACGCGATAGGCGCGTAGATGGCGGCTGGGACGGCGAACGGCCCGACGTTGAGGGGCGGCAGGCGCTTCACGACCTCAGTGTTCCAGAAGTAACTGAAGGCGCCTATGACCAGGGCGCGGGCCGTCTCCCCCTTCAGCAAGGGCGCACTCTCCGCGACGCTCTTGGCGATGACGGGCAGCAGGGCCAGGGCCTCGCCGGCGCTCACTTTCCCGTCGGCTAGCACCTTCTCGAACTCGGCCCTCCAGCTCGCCAGAGTGGCCTCGACCCAGGCCTGCGCCGCGGCGGCCTCCTGGTCGGGGCTGGGGGCGGGCGCAGACGCGGGGGCTTCGGCGCTCTGGGCCCTGATCTTGCTGACGTGAGCGGTTGCCTCGGGCAGGGCGCGTTTTGTCTCTGCCAGCACGGCAGCCACGTCGGCCTTGCCCCTCGCGGCGGCGCGGGCGCGGGCGGCCTCCAGGGCGGCGATGACGCGGGGATCAGCGTTCTGCGGCAGGCTGGGGATGTTGACGGTCATGATGCACCTCCTGTGGGGTCTACCGGTTCATAGCCGGGAATGATGTCGAAGATGGAAGTCGGCGGCTCACCTGCTGTGGTCATCTCTGCGGAGTACGGCTCGGGTTCGACGGGCACGGGTTGGACGACCACAGTGGGGTGAACGCTGAGCTCCGGGCCAGGCAGCTCAGCGCGCCGGGCGATGCCGCGATCCTGCAGCTGCTTGACAGCCTCCCATCCCCCGCTTGCCATCAGCCCCGCGATGATTCCTAGCACCACCTGCACGGGCACTGATGGGAAGTTCGGCAGCGGGTTGGCGTCGGGGGCCATGGTTCCCAGGGCACAGGCGACCCCGACCGCGGCCGAGATGAACAGCAGCGCGGGCCGGCGGTAGCGCTCACGCTCGCGGGGCCACTCGCGATCTAGCCCCAGGGCGGCCTTCACGAACTGCACGATGGTAAGGCACATGACGGCCAGGGACAGCAGCTGCGGGGTCATGCTCCCCATCACCGCACCCCCGCAGCGATCAGGCGGTCACGCTGCACCTGGAACGGGATGATGCTGCCGTCCGCGCGCCGTTGCGAACTGACCCACTGGCCCGGGATCGGCTTGCCGGTCGCGGCGTCGCGCACCTGCACCCAGTTGGCCGGGATGACCGGCCCCTGGGGGCGAGCCATGGCGTCGCGCCACTCGGCCTGCCGAACGCCCGCGAGCGGGTCGGTCCACTGGAAGTGCATGCCGTCCTCATAGGGATCGGCCCAGCGTCCACCCCACTCCCAGCCGCACTCCTCGAAGCAGCGCACCACCTCGCGGTCGATGCCCATCCTCTCCAGCGGCACGCCGTAACCGTTCCAGCGCGCGTCGAAGTCGATCGCTGCCCCGTAGGCGTGCACGCTGATCGGACGCCGAACGTCGTGCCCCATGTGCCGACAGGCCAGAGAACCGTCGTAGGTTCGCAGGCGGGTGTTGAGGCCGCGGCGCACCAGCTCGGCCCAGGTGGCACGGAACACTGGCTCGACCGCGCGGTTGAGAGTGATTGAGGTGGTTTTCTGCCCGGGGTAGTCCGGGAAGCCGGGCAGGTCGGCGGTGGCGATGCGCACCAGCCGACCTGTGCGGTAGGTGTCCGAGGGCTCGAACCACCCCTTCTGGCTACCCGATCGCGAACCGGCGAGGGGGTCGCCGTATGCCGCCACGAGCTGCTCGCGGGTGTCACCGGCAGGGCGAGTCGCAATGGCCGCGGCGAAGTCGAAGTTGCTCATGTTGACCTCCGTTGGTGAGGGTTAGGGGGTGGGGCCAGGTGGCGTGACCCGGCTGAGCAGCTCGCGCGCGCGTGCTACAGCCTGGTCGAGGCTGGCGAACCTCCCGGCGATGACGTCGCGGCCATAATCTTGCCAGGTGCGCAGGTCATAGCGCATGTCGTTGAGCTCGCGTTCCACGGCCTCCAGCCGGGTCTCCAGGTTGTCTCTCTCTGCCTCCAGCGCGGCCAGGCGGGTCTCCAGGGCCTGGCTTTGTTCTTTGAGCATGGTTTGAATGCGCTCCTGCAGGGCGGCGGCGCTGTCCTGGCGCGGCTTGCCGAACGTTGCCCACAGCGTACCGAGCGCCGCGACGCTGCCGCTGACGATGAGCATGATGTCGTTCGGGGGCAGGCTCATCGCGACCTCCGAGTCGGATCATGCGGGCGCGTCATGGCGTCCCGGGCGCTGCCGATGATGTGCAGCATGAGCACCGCGAGGATAGGCAGTTTGGCGCTGACGCCCTGGGTGAGCACGCCCGCCGCCGCGACGATGGCGATGACCACGGCGGCCAGGATGGTGCAGGTGGCCAGTGAGCGCCTGCCCTTCGAGGCCAGGATGCCCAGGCCGATGCCAGCGAACACGGCGGCCCAGGCGACGCCCGGCACCATGACCTCGCCGTCAGAGCCCCACTCCTCCAGCACCCACAGCACGGGTCGTTCGATAGGCAGCAGCATGTAGATGGCCAGCGCGAGCATGATGTGCGCAGCGCTGGCCTGGGTGCGTGTCAGTCCGCATCCGCTGATGAAGGCCAGGAAGGCGCTCATCAGAGAACCTCCGTGGGGATGGGCATCCACACGTTGGGAGCGGCCCGCCACTCTGCCCGGGCGCCGCGCAGCACCCAGTAGCTCAGGCGCAGGGGGTAGCCGCCGCCGATGCGCCAGTAGCCGAGCGGTGGGACGATGCCGCCGTTGCGGGTGCGCAGGCGCACCAGCTGGGTGGGGCATCCGGGGCGGGCGGTCACGATGACGCGCTCCTGCCCCAGGTCACTGCCGGTGGGGCCGAGCGTTTTGCGTCCGACGACCTCCAGCGCGGGGCGACACTTGACGGCCTGCGGAGTAGGGTCGGGCGCCCCCCCGACGGTGAGTGCGGTGGCGAGAATGAGGGTTGCGAGCATGCGCACCTCCTGTGGCATGAAGAAGCGCCGCCCCGGGAAGAGGCGGCACCTGGCGGAGAGCGGATCAGGCCGGCAGGATGAGCGGCAGAACGCTGTTGATGATGACGTACTCCAGGTCGCTGTCGCTCGGGAGGCCGCCCTCGTCGACCGTCGCAGCGATGGTAGGGTTGGTCAGGACGACCGCGACGGCCAGGCGCGCGTCTCCGTCGTCGAGGTAGCGGAGCGCGTTGACCGCCCAGGCCTTGTGGCTCAGGGTGCTGCCGGTGTCTCCGGCGATCTGCGCGGCGCTCCGGGTGAGCTGCGCGCGCACGAGCGGGTGCAGGGGGCTACCTGCGAGGTTGTTGGCGTAGTTGATCAGGTTCATCTGGGGCTCCTTGTGTGTGCAGCTCAGAAGGCCAGGGCGCCGAAGGTGTGGCCGGTGTAGTACCCGCTCATGGTCGCGGGCCCGGTCATGATGCGACAGCTGACGTAGAGATTCTTGGCTGCGGTGTTACTGGCAGTGGCGAAGGCAGCGCTGAACGCCTGGTGCGAGGCAGTCAGCATCTCCTCGTAGATCAGGCTGCCGCTCGCTAGGGTCGGTCTGGCCGCGTCTCCCGGGTTGAGCAGCCAGTCGTTCTGCGCCGCGCCCTGGCTGGCGTAGATGCGCACCCAGACCTGCGTGTCTGCGGAGAACGCCGTGGTGAAGATGATGCGCATGAAGCCGGAGCGGACGGTTGCTGAGCCCGGCATGCTGATGGCCTTTACTGCCGTTGCGGCCGCAGTGTTGCTGTCGTACGCGGTCATGCCGTAACCGCCGCTCAAGCCCCAGCTCGTGCCCGGCAGCCCACTGATCAGGTCGCCGCTGTTCAGGGAGCCCCACCTGAAATCTCCTGAGGTGTTGTTGCTCTTGATCAGCGCCTGGTTGGTGTTCCCGCCGCTGGGCACCTGGTAGCCGGGGCTGCTGGTCATCACCGGGCCGTAGCTGAGCGTGTTGTCTGCCCGCCGGAAGGCCTGAACCGGGCTGGTCGCCGTGCCGTCGTTCACCAGCGCCGAACCGCCTTTCGGCACCGCGCCCACAGCGCCCACGACCGGGAAGTCAAGGGGGTCGAGGGGGCCGACGATCCCCTTGGTCACGCTCGCGCCGTACAGCAGCACGATGCGGCTGTAGCCGGTGCGCGGGGTCATGCTCAGCGCTGTGCCGCCCGCGATCAGCACCTCGTCGCTGAGGGCTACCATGGTGGTGTTGTGGGGCGGGGCGTACGAGTCATTAGCCCCATAGAAGAAGCTCACCTGTGAGCTTACCGCCCCGTTGATGCTGCCCACCATGAACGCGTACCAGTGGCCCGCCGGCACACTGAACGGTCCCTCAAACGTCACCGTGGTCTGGCCCGCGACCAGCACGGCGTCCATGGTCAGCAGCACGTTGCCGTTGGTGCTGCCGCCCACCACCTCGGTCACGGCCAGCCGGATGGTCTCTCCACCCAGCGCGGCCTTCCTGAGGGGCACCACGACCCGGCTGTAGCGCAGGGTGCTGCTGGTGGCCTGCGCGACGGGCCCTATCATGCGGTAAGGCACGTCTGCGCCGAGCCGTTCGGCGGGCAGGAAGTCGCTCCCTGCCATCATCGACAGGCGCACCTCCTGGCTGCCGGTGCCGGGGGTGACCCAGCTGTAGCTGAAGTCGTCACCGTTCTGCTTCGCCAGCACCTGACCGGTGCTGCCGCCAGCCGGCACCATGCGCTCACGGATGGCGGCCCCGACGCGCTGCAGAGCGAGGGTGATGCGTTGTTCAAGCGTCATACGTCACCTCCTCAGGCCTGGGTCAGGGCGTTGTTGAAGTCAGTCACGAAGTCGTGATCCGGGTTACCGATCTCGCCAGCGCCGTACGCGCCGATGTTGGCCCGCCCCTGCGCCTGCTCGAGCGCCGTGAAGCCCTGGGCGGCATCGACGCGCACACGCTTATCCAGCGCCGCCAGGATGCTGCCCAGGCTGGTCTGGTCGTTCGCGAGCTGGTCTGCCAACTCCTTCAGGGTGTCCAGCGCGGTCGGCGCACCGTTGACCAGCGCCGCGATGGCCGCGTTGATCATGTCCTGGGTCTTCTGGCTGCTCCAGGTAGTGGTGCCGCCGGTGGTGCCGTCAGAGATGCTGGTCGCGTTCTGCTGCGCGGTCTGCAGCGCGCTCAGGTCGGTCTGTAGGCCGTTCAGGGCAGCGACGAGCGTGCTGGTCGCGCGGGTCGTGAGCTGCCCGGCGTTCCCGATCAGGTCGTTGATGCTCTTGATGCGCGTGTAGGCGACGTTGAACTCGGTGGCGGTGCGGATGGCGAGGTTGGTGGTCTGACTCTGAACGCTCATAGGTTGCCTCCCTTGCTGAGGGTGTTGTTGAAGACGATGGTCAGGTCGGGCATGTCGCTGTCCTCGGTTTTGCGGTCGATGATCGCGTTCAGCGTGTTGGTGACGGTGTTGGGGCCGTAGGTGCCGCGACCTGGGAAGATGGCGGTGCTGAGGTCGCCAGGGTCACCCTTGAAGCCGCGCGGGCCGGGGACGCCCGCCACGACGCGCACGGCACCATCCGCCTTGACGATGACGCTGGTGAGGTTGATGGGGATACTGATCTTGTTGCTCATCGGGTCACGTCTCCTTCGACCGAGACGTCGAACCTTATCCATGTCTGCACGTCAGGGCCGTCTGGCGTCTCGAAGGTCACTTGCAGATCGGCGTAGCAGACCAGGGGGAGCTTGGCGGCCTCGGGTGCCGTGAGCTTGAACAGGGGCCCGAAGCCGGTCAGGCCGGTCTCCGGGTCGGTGCTGTCGATCAGGCGCAGGAAGGTCGCGAACGCGGTTGTCGTGTTGCTGCTGGGGCTGCGACGGAACTGCAGGGTGTAGGTGCCCGCTGCCAGGGCGGCCTGCTGCTCGGGCGTGAGCGGCTGGTCGTCCAGCGTCAGCGGGTAGTGCAGGTAGGGGGTGTCCCCTCTGTAGAGCCGCATCGGTTGCCGCTCTGGCAGGTTGGTGATGGGTAGCATGCTTGCCTCCTTAGGTGCTGACGTCGGCTGGGGTTCTGGCGAGGATCAGGGTGAGGCCAGTCAGCCCCTTGCCCCTGGCGGGCAGGTAGTTGACGGTCAGGGTCTGCGGCGGGTAGCCCGTCAGCAGGTGCCACTCGCCGGCCTGCGCGACGGTCTCTGCTCCCTGCGTCAGATTGGTTCTGATCTGCGTCTCTGCCTGTTGGTACGCCGTGACGGCGGTGCTCTTCGCCTCCACGACCATCAGGCACCACATGTCCCAGCCCGTGGTCGGCAGCTGGAACTGGAGCTGCCAGTAGCCGTCGCCCGCGTTCCCGATCGCCTCGTACCACGGTTCGCTCAGGTCGCCTGCCGTCTGGGTGAAGCTGGTCAGGTCGGTCAGGGTTGCTGTGCTGGGCTGCAACTGCACCAGCTCGCGCGCCTGGGTCGCCCAGTAGGCCATGACGGGCGCGGCCTCCCGCTGCCGCACGCCGTAACGCCTGCGCGAGGGGTAGCCGGGGTTGCTGGCGGGCAACTCGGTCAGTGGCTGGCCGGCTGCATCAAGGGTCGGGTCGGCCGCGCTCTGCAGCCAGACTGCGCTGGCGTCATAGCTGATCAGCTTGCGGCCGTTCACGGTGGGCGTCACGCTGCCGAGCTCACCTGCGAAGAGCAGCGGCCGGACGCTCTCGACGGGTACCCGCCAGATGTTGCTGCCGATCTTCTGCGAGGGCCCCGCGACCTTGACCTTGTCCCGGGTGACGTCCGGGAGCGCGGTCGTCAGGTCGGCGTCCGGCGCCTCCAGCTCGTCCAGCCAGGCCTGCACGCGCGCCAGCCGGCCATCCCGCACGGCGAGGTAGCCGGGGGGCGGGGTGGGTCTGGCGGTCGTGACGTTGCAGGTGGCGAGGTAGACTCGCGGTTCCATCGTGGAACCGATGACATTGCCGTCCAGGTCGATGTCGGTGGCGATGGTCGCCTGCTCGATCCGCAGGGACACGCTGGCCTGCCCGTCATTGCCGAAGTGCCAGCTGGCGTTCTCGAACTCGAGGCGCAGGTGGATGCGCCAGCCCGCCTCGAGCAGCTCGACCGCGTACCCGAGGGTCGGCTCGGCCGCAGCGATGCCCGGCAGCCCGGTGTCGGGGAGGGGGCCGCCGTTGTACGCCAGGCCCAGGTCGCTGATGATGACCTGGTTGTCGTCCGCGCCGCTTGCCGTTGCGCTCAGGTTCAGCAGGTAGGTGTCAGTGGTGCCGCCCTGCTCGGCGATGACGGCGTGCTGCAGGTGATCCTCCCCCGTGCCCTCCACCTCGAGCGCGACGACGCGCCAGCCGAGCGCCTTCAGCCACACGGTGCCGTAGTGGTTGCCGTCAGCGCCCGGCCAGCTGTTGCCGGGGCCGGTGCGGTAAGCGGGAATGACCTGCAGGTAGCGCACGGTGTTGCTGCCTGTGGGTATCCAGTTGCCGCGCTGCCCGAGCCCGGCCTCCCCGGCGCCTGACTCGCTGATGTCCCGGATCGTGGTGCCGATACGAAACTCGGGGTGCCGCACCGGCCACTTCCTGATGTGCGGCATGGTGAAAGGGCGGGGCCTGCTCGCGCGCAGCCTGCGCCGCCTGAAGGTCGGCACGGGCATGAGCTGCTGCGGCTGGCGTCCGGGCGGCACCTCGCCATGGCAGCCGACCAGGGTCGTTTCTCCCAGTCCAAAGTCGCCAGGCGCCTGGTAGCGGCGGCCCCGCTCGTCGATGAAGCCGCCGACGATGCGCTCGACAACGTAGTGCTCGGTCGGCGTGCACTCCGTCTGGCACGGGTCGCAGCAGTCTATGCAGCAGCGGTCACCATCAGTCCCCATCTGCCACCCCCCATGTCGAACGCGGTCACCTCGGTGCCAAGCGCCAGGTCGACGTCGTACTTGCCGATGATCGTCCTGCCGTCGTCGCAGGCGACCTTGAAGAGCAGCCCGGCGAGCCGCTCGAAGACGACGCCGGTCACTCTGTCCATGTGAGCGTGTGCTCCTCTTTGTATGGCGCCTCCAGATCCTCGGCGTTGGCGGTGACGGTGACGCCCGTGATCGCGCCGCCACGGTCGAGCGCGGTAGGAACGAAGTAGGTACGCTGCTGGGTGCGCCTCGGTCCTCCGCGCAGCTGCTGCACCAGCCCAGATGCCTGCGTGACGGCCTGGATGCCCCTGAGCCAGTCGAACGTGATCGTCTCGGCCGGGCCGCTCATGGTGGTGAAGATCATGACCTCGGGCGTGGTGGTGAAGCTCGCCTCGCCTCCTGAAGTGCCCGCGAGGTTCCGCAGGCCGTCGTCGCTCTGGGGCGCCATCTCCGGCGGCCCGGCGTCCGGGGTCTCCTTCCTGCTGGTGTGCGGAATGGTGACGTAGTAGCTGACGCCGCCGTCGTCGCCGTACACGGGCACTTCCACTGGCTCGTTGTGTTCCAGCACGGTGCTCCAGCCACCGCGCCGGTTCCGCTTCCAGGTCGTGATGTCGGTGGTGGTACGGCTGTAGATGACCGCGCCGTCCTTCAGGGTGTCCTGAACGGTCGTCACGCTCAGCATCCGCGCCCAGCCGCCCTCGGTCCAGGTCTTGCGGCTGGTGACGGTGGTGCGGCTGGCATAGACGCTGAGGTCAAGCGGCGGGTCAAGCACCGGCGGGGTGCCGACGATCTCGCTGCTGGTCTCGGTGATGGCCTTGCTGCCCGTGCTCACGCGCCTGGTGCCGAGCATGCCGTAGCTGTAGTCGGTGTTGCTGTAGTCGCGAGTGCGGGCCTTCAGCTCGGTGACCTTGCCATCATCGGCGACGATGTGGATGGGCCGCACGCTGGTCGTCTCGCGCCCGGCCTGCACCTCGCAGTGGGCCTGCTTCTCCTTCCACTCGCGCACCTCCTGGTAGCCCACCTCGTCGGCCTGGATGTCGTCGGTCGTCTCGGTGGTCTCCCAGCGGTCGTCTGCCGCGAGCTCTTACTGCTCCTCGCGGCTGACACGGCCCTGCTGGACGGCCTGCGCCAGGATGGCCTGGACGCGGGTGCGGCGCTTGATCTGCTCCTCGGTCTCGGGCGGCGGCGTGGCGCTCTTCTCCTCCTGGCCCCTGACGTAGATCAGGCCTGGGACCGAGAGGGTGTCGCGGCTCTCCGCGTTCTGCTCGAAGGGCAGGTCGGCCGCCAGCTCGTCGGCCAGTGCGCCTCCGACCAGCACCCACCCGCCGGTCTCCGTCTCTGCCACGCTGTAGCCGAAGCCGCCGAGCAGGTACTCGAAGTATGCTGAGCGCTCGGTGAAGTTGAGGGCGGCGTCCAGCGGCACGTCCACAGGAGCGGCCAGAAGCCAGGCGGGCAGGCGATCCTTGCCTTCGAGGCCGGGCCAGTTGCGGTCGAGGTTCTCGCTGACAGAGTGCCCGACCAGCGGCACGAAGTCGGCAGCGACGGGGTTGCCCTGCTGGATGATCGGCAGGCTGGTGTCTCCGGTCTGGGGGTCGTAGGTGTAGGTGCCCACTGCGCGGTAGGGGCCGCGACGGCGGGTGTAGTTCTTGTCGCCGTACGTGACGGTCGCGTTGATGTACAGGTCGCGCGCGCTGGCGTGCGCCCGCTGATCGCCAGCGAGCAGCACCGTACCGGTCGCGCGGCTTCCATCCTCGGGATAGCTCAGGCTGAAGCTGATGATCTCCAGCTCGCGGGGCTCAGACTGCAGCTCAAGCAGGTAGGGCATGTGGACCTCCTCAGTACAGGATGGTGATGGTGAACTGGTACTCGGTGCCCTCCCGCTCGCCGTCCGTGGCGTAGGTCAGCTCCGGCTTGTCGACGATCATGCAGCGCTCGGCCTTGATGCCCTGACCGTCCGGCAGCACGCCCTGCGCCTCGATGGCGAACTCGGCACGCGTTGACCACAGGTTGTAGATGCGGATCGCATCCTTCGTGTGGATCAGCTCCCCGCCCCCGTCGCACTCGAGCAGGCCGGGCCCCTGGTTAGGCAGGGCGACCGCGACCATCTTGCCGTTGAGGGTGCGCCGAATGGTCACGCCACCCTCGCTTCCGCCGAGGCGCATCAGCGGTGCCCAGGTGAACCAGGCGCCGTCTACCTTGAGGTTGTTGTCGAGCCTTGCCACTTCAGCCTCCCTTCGCGGCCGTCTTCAGCCCCTTGCGCTGGGCACAGTCGAGGATGGTCCCGACCGCTCCGGCCACCCTCGCGGGCGCGGGCTGGCTGACGCTGTTGATGACGATGGTGTTGTTGGTCATGATGGTCGGTGCAGCTGCTCCAGCCGCCGTGACGGCCGCCCGCTCCACACTCAGGCGCTGGCGGCTCAGCTCGTCCAGCATGCTCTGCGCCGCCTGGGCACCGAACGCGACCGCGACGCTGTGCATCTGGTCGCGCAGAGCCGGGTCGACCTTGATGGTCAGGGCACCGGGGTCCTTCTCGAGCAGCTGCGCGAAGGCGTCACTCGCCGACCTCACCTGCCCCTTCAGGCCTGCGCTCCGCTGTTCGGCAACAGCCAGTGCGCCGGTCAGGTCGAGCCCCAGGCCTTGACGGGAGAGGGTCTGGGCCAGGTCTTCGGCGTTCTGCTTGACCTTCTCGGCCCGCCGCTGGTAGGCGGCTTGCTGGGCTTCCTGGGTCTTGCGCATGGTCTCGGGGACGGTGCCCATCGCCTCAGCCTGCCGCTGGTAGGCGGACTGCTGGCGCTTGGCCGCGGTCTCGACGCCGGCTGCCTGGTTGTCCGCAGCCGCCTTGATGGCTCCGCTGGCTGCCTGGAACGCCTTGGCGCTCAGGTCGACAGCAGCGGCGTACTCAGGCGATCCAGCGCCGTACCTGGCGCGGGCGTCCTGGGCAGCCCTGAGGCTCTCGGTGTACTGCTGCTGAGCGCGTTGGGCGATCCTGTCCAGCGTGGCCTGATCCTTGCTCGCTTGCGCGAAGGTGTTTAGGCTGCTGTTCAGGCTGTCGACCGCGCTCTTCTGGGCCTCCCACTCGCTGCGCAGGCCTTCGAGCGCCTGCTGGGCGTCGCTGATGGCCTTGCTCTGGTTCTCGATGGCCTGGCTCACGCCTTCCGTCTCTGCCTCTGCGACCTTCATCTCGCCGTTGGTGCTCTTCATGGCGGTGCGGTAGGCGGTCGTGGTGGCCTTGAGCTTGCTGAAGCTGGCATTGACGCGCTCGAGGGCATCGGCGGCGCGGCGGCTGGCGCTGGTGTCCAGGGCGTCCTGCCAGGTCTTCCGCAGCTCGGCGGTCTTCTCGGTCAGGTCGCGGCTGGCCTGCAGCAGCTGCTTCTGATCCTCCACCTGATCGCGCGACAGGTCCCGGATGCGCTGCTCTGCGGCAGTGCGCCCGTTCACGGCAGCGTTGATCTCGGTCTGAGCCCGCCCCTGCGAGCGGTAGAGCGCCTCCAGCTCGGCGTAGTAGGCGACCTGCTGCTGGGCGTCCTGAACCAGGGCCAGCCTGGCCTTCCTGCGATCGTTGGCGGCCGTGGCAGTCGAGAGCGCCAGCTCCAGCTGGGTGGCCTGCTGGTCACGGAGCGCCCCCAGTTCCTCGAGGCGGGCCTTGCGGCTCTCCTCGGTGCTGCTGGCGATGTTCCGCTGCAGCTCGGCGGCCTTGTCCAGATACTGGGCCCGCTCCGCTTCAGTGCGGGCCGAGGCGGCCATCCTGGTGTACTGCTCGGCCTCGACCGCGAGCGAGGCGCGGATGCTCGCCTCGAGGCTCTCGCGCAACTGGGCGTTGACGGTCAGACTGCGCTGGAACTCGGCGGCACTGCGGTAGCGCCCCTGCTCCTCGCTGGCCAGGCGCATGCGCTCGGCACGGTCAGCCTGCTCGGCATCCAGCAGGGCCTTGCGAGCGGCGATGATGGCCTTCTCGGCCTCGCGCTTCTCGGCGTCGGTGCCGTTGGTGCCAGCTTCGCGTGCCAGCGCCTGCCGCACTTCCAGCTCACGCTGAAGGGCAGCCAGGCCAGCCTGCCTCGCGGCGGCGGACTGCTGGTAGGTGGTGGCCTCATCGGCAGCGGCAGCAGCGCGGGCCTTGACCAGCTCCAGCTCCTCGACGGGCACGCGCAGGCGCTCGGCCCGGTCCTGACGCTCGGCCTCGGCGATGGCCACCTGTGCAGCCAGCACGTCCTTCTGCTTGCTCAGGTAGCCGGCCGGGTCCTCGGTCTGGTTGGTTGCCGCAAGGATGCCTTGCTTCAGAACCAACTCCTGCTTGAACAGTCCGATCAGGCTCTGCCGGGCCACCGCAGCCTGCGCGGCCGTCCTGGCATCAGCAAGGTTGGCCTCGACGCGAGCCTTGGCCAGCTCGACTCTTCCCAGGGCGAGGCTCGCCTGCTGCTCGCGTGCGGCCTTCTCCTGGTCCTTGAGGGCGGTGCTGGCCTCCCTGTTGGCGCCGGCCACGTCGGCGGCGTACCTGCCCGCCATGGCCTGCAAGTCCCGGCGGTAGGCACTGGTGAGCTGGTCGCGCTCGCCCCGGGTGACGCCGGGCTGGTTCAGGGCGTCGTTGAGCTCCTGCTGGCGCTTGAGCTTGCCCTGACGGTAGGCAGTGTTGATCTCGCCCAGCCTGGCATCCAGGGAGGCCTTGCTGTACTTCTGGACGACCGCCAGCTTGCGGGCCTCGTCCTGGCCGGCGTCGCGCAGCTCCTGCTCGCGGGCGCTGGAGAGCAGAGCCGAGCGGGCAGAGGCAAGCTCCTGCTCGGCCTTCAGGGTGGTGTCGGCCACCGCGCGGGCGCGGTCACGGGACTCCTTGACGGCGTCCTGGCTCTTCTTCTGCTCGCTCTTGCGGTACTGCTCCAGATCCTGCTCAAGCTCCTGCCCACGCGTCTGGCGCAACCTGGCCGCGGCGGCCTTGATGCGTGCGACGGCCTGCGGGTCGCCGGCCACCTGCGCCACGCCTTCGCGCTCGCGCTTGTTGATGTCGGCGATGTCCTGCTCGGCACCGACGCGGATGTCCGCCGCGCCTCCCTTGAGCTTCCCGAGGGCACGGTTGGCGTCGCGCTCAATGCCCGCCACCAGATCGTCGACATAGGCGTCTGCGCCTGGGACGTCGTCCCAGGCGTCACCACTTTCGACAGGGGCACCTCCTTCAGCATGGCGTTGTCGAGCGACAGATCGGCCACCAGCTTCTTGAGTCGCTGGTTTTCGGCTTCCAATTGGCGGAATTTCCGAGTCTCGTCTTTGGTCATGCCGCCGTACTTGACCTTCCAGCGATAGATGGTCGTCATCGCGACTCCATGGAGTCGCGTCAGATCACTGATCGGCGTCCCCGCCTCAAGCTGGCCGAGGATGTCCAGAATCTGCTGCTCCGTGTACCGTTTGCCTTTCATGCGCCTCCAAGTGTGCTGCTGGATTTGCAATCAGACTGGCACCGAAATCAGGGGCAAGGTCAGTATTGCCATGCGAATCCAGTAGCTCAGGGTGGAGCGTCCTATGCCGAGATCGCGGGCGATCTCGTCCACCGTGTGATCTGGTTGCGTGGCGAGTTGAATAGCCTGGCGTTTGAATTCGGCGCTGTGTTCCCATGTGACACCTCAGTGTGATGGACGCAGTCCTTAACTGCGTCTACGCACAAAGGGGTCAACCCACTAAGCTAAAGGGATGAATCCCGCTAATCCCCTGATTGTTCAAGCCGACCGCAGCGTGTTTCTGGAGGCGTTTAACCCGCTGGCAGAGCAGGCCCGCGCCGCGCTTGCACCTTTTGCCGAACTGGTCAGCAGCCCTGAACATCTGCACACCTACCGCGTGACGCCGCTGTCACTCTGGAACGCCGCCAGCACGGGCCTCGGGCCAGAGGAGATGGTGGCAGCCCTCACGCAGTACGCTAAATTTCCGCTGCCTGCCAACGTGGAAACCGACATTCGCGAACTGGCGGGCCGCTGGGGACGGCTCACACTGGAGCAGTTTGACAACGGCCTGCTGCTGATTACTACCGAGAGCGACGGGGCGCTGTTGACCGAACTCTCGCGCCACAAGGCGGTGGCCCCGCTGCTGGGTGACCGGCTCTCGGAGAGGGTGTTTGCCGTGCCGCCCGCGCACCGTGGCGTGCTGAAACAGGCCCTCATTGAAGTCGGCTGGCCTGTGGATGACCGCGCAGGCTACGCTGAGGGGGACGCTTTCGCGGTGGCGCTGGCCCCCAGCCTGGACGTGCGCGACTACCAGCGTGAAGCCGCCGAAGCCTTCTACCAGGCGGGTAGCGAACGCGGCGGCTCAGGCGTGGTGGTACTGGCTCCTGGCGCAGGAAAAACGGTGGTGGGCATCACCGCCATGAGCCTGGTGGGGCAGCGCACGCTGGTGCTGACCACCAACCGCACCAGCGTCAACCAGTGGCGGCGCGAGATTCTGCAAAAAACCCAGCTTTCGCCCGACGACGTGCGCGAATACGCGCCGGGCAAAGACCTTGCGCCCGTCACGCTCTGCACCTACCAGATGCTCACCCACCGCAAACGCGGTAGCCAGAGCAGCGACGAAGGCGCTTACCCGCACATGGCGCTGATTGGCGCGTCCGAATGGGGCCTGATTATCTACGACGAGGTTCACCTGCTGCCCGCGCCCGTGTTTCGCCTGACGGCCGAGGTGCAGGCCCGCCGCCGCCTGGGGCTGACCGCCACCCTGATCCGGGAAGACGGGCGCGAGGGCGACGTGTTTGCGCTGATTGGCCCCAAGCGCTACGACCAACCCTGGAAAACCCTGGAAGCAGCGGGCTGGATTGCCGAGGCCGACTGCGCCGAAGTGCGTTTGCGCTTGCCCCCCGAGGAACGCCTGAGCTACGCCACCGCCCCAGATCGCGACAAACACCGCATCGCCGCCGAAAACCCCGCCAAACGGCGCGTGCTGGCCCAGCTGCTGCGGCAACACGCGGGCCAGCCCACCCTGATTATCGGGCAGTACCTTGACCAGTTGGAACTGATGGGTCAGGACACCGAAGCCCCAGTCATTACGGGCAAAACCCCGCAGGCCGAGCGCGAACGCCTCTTTCAGGCTTTTCGGGAAGGCCGCTTAAAGACGCTGATTTTGTCAAAAGTGGGCAATTTTGCCCTTGACCTGCCCGATGCCGAGGTATTGGTGCAAGTCTCAGGCGCATTCGGCAGCCGTCAGGAGGAGGCGCAGCGGCTGGGGCGACTCTTACGGCCCAAGGCGGATGGGCGCGGGGCACACTTTTACACGCTGGTCACCCGCGAAACCAGCGAGGAGGATTTCGCCCACCACCGCCAGCTTTTTCTGGCCGAGCAGGGCTACAGCTACCGTATTCTGGACGAAGAGAAAGTAGGATAAAGCCTATGCGTAACGACTCGCCCGCGCCCAAAAAACGGGGTCGCCCATCCAAGAAGAAGGCAGAAGCCAAAGCTCCCGCTAGCGCTTCCCGGCCACTGCAACTGACTGATTTTGGTGTGTCGGACGTGACCGCGCACCGCCCCGTCAGCCTGCTGGAAGTGCAGGACGCCACCGACCTGGACGTGCTGCTGCTGGACAGCAAACTTGCGCCGCATCTCCTCACGCGCCTTTCTCCGACCGTGGCGCTGCTGGCAAAGGGCAGTGAAAAAGCCGTGCTGGACGCCCTGCGTAGGGCGGGCCACACGCCCAAGGTGGTGGAGGCGTGAAGAAGCCCCAGCCCTTGAAGAAGACACTCTCGCGGCCCGCGCCTGATTTCAGTGAATTTCACCCATTGGTCGCGGATTTTCGGCTGGACAAGTATACCGATATGCTGGGCAACCACCACGCGCTCAAGGTGGCGCGGCGTATCAGTGGCGCAAGTAAAGTCACGGGCCTGAACGATGCCTCCCGCCTGATTCGGGAAACGCTGAATACTCCTGCCGAAGTTGACAAACTGATTGCCCGCCTGCATCCCACGGAACTGCTGCTGCTCCAGGAACTCAGGCGGCGCGGTGGTCTGGTCAGCAGCTGGGAACTGTTTACCTTTGCGCGGCTGCGTGACCTGCCACTGCCCAAGCAAAACCTGAGCTTGACTGCTGGCTACCTCTTTAAGGACTACCAACCCGCGCAGTGGGAGGCCGCCAGTCTGGTCTGGAGCCTGCTGGCGGACGGCCTGCTGTTTCCGAGCAACGTGCCGAATCCCTGGCTGTCCGGCGATTATTCGTACTACAGACGTACCGAGTGGCGCCTGGATTCGGCTCCGCCGCAAACCGTGCTGGCTGACCCGCGCCTGCTCTCGCGCCTGCCCGATGACGCCCGCCCTGCCGCGCCCCTGCCGCCCCCCACCGAGGCCAAAGCCACCACCTCCAGCCTGCCCGTCACGCTGGCCCGCTTGCAACTGCTGGAAATCGTGCGGGCGGTGCAGAGTATCGGCGGCGTGGGGCTGACCAAAGCGGGACAACCAGCCAAAAATGACCTCAAGCGGCTGCTGAGGGAGCTGGGCGGCCTGACGGAACCCGAAACCTGGCTGGGGCTGGCGATGCTGCTGGGTCTGCTGGTTCCCGACAGCAACGGCGAGCGCCTCGTACCGCTGAAGGTGGGGGTGGAGATGCTGCGGAGCTTTCCCGCCTACGCTGTTCAATCGGGCCTGGATTCGGCGTTGCCCGCGCTGGACACCCCAGAGGACGCAAAATTTGGAGCCATCAACCCCTACACCGTCCGGGCCTGCCTGCTCGCGCTGCTGAACGAATGGGACAGGCCCGTGCGCGAAAGCGACCTGAAAACATGGCTGGAAAAGATTTTGCCCAGTCAGGTGCTGGCTTTCGGCGCACAGATGGCGTGGGGCCGCGTGACCGAACTGTCTGACAAGCGCGGCGCGGCCTGGAACGACTGGCTGGACGGTGTGTTGCGCGGCCTGTTTACCCTGCTGGGCAAGGTGACGGTAGAAGGCGAAGGCAAAGACACCGTCATCATTGCCCACCGTCTGACCCCGGACGACACGCCCCCCAGCGGTGGCCCCGCCTGGGTCTTGCAGCCCAACTTTGAACTGCTGGTGTATCCCGCGCAACTGACTGAGCAGCAGTTGCCCATGCTGGCAGCCGCCGAAGCCGTACGGTTTGACGCCCAGACCGCCGTGTACCGCCTGACCCGCAGCAGCGTGTACGCGGCGCTGGAGCAGGGGTTGGCGCTGCCCGACCTACTCGCAGGCCTGGAAGAGGGTTCCGCCACGCCGCTCTCGCCCGCCATGCGCCGCAGCATAGAGGACTGGGCCGCCCGCCGTGACCGTCTGGTGTTGCACCAGGGCGCGACTTTACTGGAATATCCCTCACGTGGAAAGCGTGACGCCGCGCTGCAAAAAGGCGGACAGGCGGTGGGCGAAACGTATTTGTTATTGGATGCAGGCAAAAAACCGCCCGTGGGCGTCTCTGTCCTGAATTACGCCGACGCGCCCAAAGAAACCCTGAAATTCAGCGCGTCGGGCGAATTTATCCTGACCGCGCCGCTCGATCTGCTGGGGCGCGCCTTGCTGTCGGGGCGGGTGAAACAGGTGGGCAAGGAGAAATACCGCTTTGTGCCCCCCGCCGAGGGCCAGACCTACCCCGGCGGCCTGCTGGGGGACGTGGAAGCGCGTACCGTAGGCAAGCTGCCCGAAGAGGTACGGCTGCAACTGGGCATCTGGACGGGCCGCACCCCCGCGCCGGCCCTGAGCGCCGTGACATTGTTTCAGCACCCGCAGGCCAGCGCCCTGGCCCGTTTGCCGCGCCTGGCTGGGCTGCTGGGCACCGCGCTGAGCGCCGAACTGTACACCGTGACGGCCGCCAAAGAGGCCCAGTTGCAGGCCGCGCTGTCTGAACTGGGCCTGCCGACCACCAGCCAGTTCCGGACGCCCAAAGACGCCGACGCCGACCTAGTTGTCATCAGCGATACCCGCAAAAAGCGCGAATATCTGGAAGGCATTATTGCGGCGGGGCAAAACGTCAGGCTGCGCTACCACGAGGAAAAACGCGGCAACGACTGGTACGGCACGGTCAGTAAAGGCCGATTGCGCGTCGCCAACTTCAAGCCACTGAAGATTGACCGCACGGGTTCCACACCCTATCTGGAAGCCAAATTCTTGGAAGGTGGCGAGGAAGAGCGCATCCGCATCGGATACATCGTGGCGCTGGGGGCGCTGTGAATGACACGCTAAGTGCCCTCGCCGCCCGCCCCATACAGACCCACGGCGACGCCCTGGAACTGCTGGACGAACTGAGTTTGCACCTGTATCAGCTTCTCGCGGAGCGCGATTACGACCCCGCCACCATTCCCGAAGTGCTGGCGCTTACGCTGGGGCCACGCGGGAGCTACAGCACACTGCCGCAGACCTTGCACTACGCCTGCACCCGCCTCAAACCCGACCTGGACCGCACCGAAGAGGAAATCTCCAACCTGTCTGGCAGGGTTCTGGCAACTTATAGATAACGTGTTAAGTCGGAAACTGCTCGGTCAACCCCAGGAGTTTTGCTGGCAACTCCCGATACCGGATTTTTTGCCAGGCTGATCGGAGCAGCTTTTTGAGTTCAGCAAGACTGCCGAGACAACAACTGGCCAGTACCTCAGTAGGTGACAACTTCAGTTCGCTAGCGTCCCAGACGGGAAGAACCAACAGTCGCCCCCATCAAGCTTGATGGGGGCGACTGTTCGCGGTCTTCTGGGAGTGTGAAATCAACAGAGGGGCGCTGCTCAGCAGGCTACCGCACTCACCTGGCACTTCAAAGCGCACGCCAGTGACCTCCGAATCGACACACTCCAGCGCCTGATCGACGTGCTTCTGGCGATGATTGTCTCCAGAAGCGTCAATCATCACGACTTGAGTGCCCACCTGCCCGGCGTCAGTACCCCGCAGGCGAAGAAAAGACGGGCAGATCGAACCTTCCGGGATCAGCAGCCGAGCTTTTTCATCGCTCTGCTCGTCGTCCATCTCCCACCAGGAAAAGTCTTGCTGAGTTTGGATCGAACCAACTGGGAACATGGCGAGACCACGATCAACTTTTTTGTTCTTGGCGCTGTGGTTCACGGCTTTACCCTGCCGCTGATCTGGGTACCACTTGATGAGTCTGGGGGCAGCCATACCTATGCTCGAATGTGGCTGGTGTTGAAGCTCCTTCAGGCCTTGCCAGCGAAACGCTGGCTGGGCCTCGTGGCCGATCGCGAGTTCATCGGTGCGGAGTGGTTCCGGTTCCTGCGACGTCAGGGCATCAAGCGGGCCATCCGTATTCGGCACAGCGACTGGGCTGGCCCCAAAAGTTGGACGATTTCGAGTAGAGACTCGGCTCAGGTCAAGGGTACAACATTGGCTTTCTCTTCCTGCCCAGGGAACGGTCTGACGGCCACATTTGCGGTGGAGTTTCCGCAA
>NZ_SMMH01000045.1 GCF_004634215.1 Deinococcus fonticola
TTGCGCAGCGGGACCGCGCTGAGAACGTACTGTAGGATAGCCATTAGACCCATTGGAAGCGGTGTGTTCACAGCCCCATTTTCGGTGGGTCTTTCTTTGTGACCTCAAAACTGCACGAACCATTGGTGAAAGCCCCCGCAGATGCTAAAGGCAGTCTGCAAGTCCAAGTTCGCAAGTACGGAGTAGCCCCATGAAAATCACCCTGCTCATTCCCCTCTGCCTCGTCCCGCTCGCTCCGCTGGCCGCCGCCCAGGCCATCCCCACCGCCACCACCTGCGCGGTCAGTCCCGCCGCCACCGACCAGTGGCCCGAATGGAACCCTGGCACGAAATTTGCCACCCCGGTGAAGCAGGCCCTGGAACGCTTCAAAGCCCAGCCGAGCGAGTGGAAAACCTACGTCACCCCAGGGGGGCACACCTGGAACGGCGATTACCTGGGCTTCAGTGGTCAGGGGGTCGTGGAACGCTGGGATTACATCAGCCTCGACAAAGAAGACATCCCCGTGGTGAAGTACAAGGGGGTGTACTACCGCAACCCCAACACCATTGCCCAGAACGCCCTGAAGTACTACGGGCGCTACCTGAAAGACCGCCAGGAGGTGAACAAGACCACCTTCCTGAAGCACGTCGACGCCATGCTGGCGCAGCAGGACGGGCGTGGGGCGATGGTGATGCCGTACCCGTACAAGGCCCCCCGGAACTTCACGGAGTACGCGAAGGGGTGGGTGTCGGCCATGTCTCAGGGACAGGCCATGAGCGTGTTCGCGCGGGCGTACGACCTGACGAAAGACGAGAAGTACCTGACGGCCGGGCGCAAAGCGCTGGCGTTCCTGAGCCTGCCCGTGACCCGTGGGGGATCGGTGAGCAGTCTGGGGAACATCGACCCGTCGCTGGGGCGCTACCTCTGGTTCGAGGAATACCCGCAGGACAAGGAATCGAAACCCAGCCACGTGTTCAACGGCCACGTGTTCACGGTGCTGGGACTCTACGACTGGAGTCAGGTAGACAAGACCAGCACCGGGCGAACCGCCGAACGGCTGTTCAGGTGTGGGGCCTACAGCCTGGAACGCGCCCTGCCGTACTTCGAGCTGGGCGGGTACTCGGCCTATGACCTGGGGCACCTGACGGACGGGCTGGTGGCCCCGCGCATTCAGCTGATTCAGTACCCCTACCAGACAGTGCACATTTACCAGCTGCTGGCGCTGTACTCGTTGACGAAGAAGCCCGTGTACCTGGAGTGGGCAAACCGCTTCAGCCATGACCTGGGGCAAGGAGACGTGTCCATTCCGCAGCCCTGAAGTGATTTTGAACTGCAAACGCCCCCGGCCTGCGCTGGGGGCGTTTGGTTGGAGGTCACTGGCAGGTCTGTTGCCCGGCAGGCACGATCAGGAGGTCTGTCCTGAAATCGTTCAAATCCCGGTACCAGTCGATGAATGTGGCGATCAGATCACCGCTCGACTGCTCGACAAAACGCGGCCAGGTCAACGGGCGGCTGGACTTCAGGAAGGCGCAGGACGTGCGGTCGGTCAGGTTGAAGGCCCTGAGCTGGTAGGTGTCATTTTCGCGCTTCGCGTACACCACCCGCCGGCGATCGGCATCGACGAAAAGACCGCTGGGGTAAAAGGTGACGTCCGCCTGGTCGATCTGCTGGACGTGACCGTCATACAGCATGACCTGTGAATGGCCAAGGTTCGCGCCCTCCTGGCCGCAACAGGGAATAAATTCCCGGTCGTACTGCATGAACCCCACGATGGGTTTTCCTTCCGCAGTGAGCTGCATGTGCCAGGCCCTCAGCTGAAGGTCGTCCGGCTGGGTGTAGACCGGGGGGTGGGTGTTGAGGTTGGGAATGGCCTGCCCTTCCGGGGTGCTCCACGTGATCCCGCGCGTGTCGGACACGGCGACATGCAGGAACTGGTGTTTTTTCAGGACATAGTTGTAGTAATTCCAGGCCAGCCCGAAGCGGCCGTCACGGTAGGTGGTGGTGAAGTAGACGACGCTGTCCTTGGGAAACCGGACGACCATGCGTTCTTCGCGCCGGCCGAGATCGAGGTCACCGGGCACGGTCATGAGTTTGAGGCCGAGATCACCGGCCCTGTAGCGCCTGAAGAAAATGTAGAGCCGTTCATCCGGGCCGACATAGACCTGCGGGTAGGTGGCGTTTTCTTGAAGTTTCACGGCGGGCTGCCACTGGGTCAGGTCATTCGGCCGCAGGGAGATCCGCAGCATCAGGTCGCTGTTGTGACGGGCATAGACAGCCACGTAATGGTCTTTGTACTTCCCGGCCTTCATCTGCACCAGAACCGGACTGTCATGGTCATCTATTTGCTTCCAGTCATGCAGCAGGACTGGAGGGGTCAGCGAGCCGTCACGTTGCAGCGACTGGACGTAGAGCTGCCCATTGTTGTTGACGTACGTGAAGTGGGTGGTTCCGGCAATGTTGACGGCCTGCGGCGCGTTGTACCAGAGGTTGGTGGCGTCTGGAACCAGGGTGGTCGCCAGGGCGCCGCCGCTGAGAGCCAGGAAAAGGAGGAGGGATTTCATGTTCATAACGTAACCCTTCTGGCGGGGGGGCGGCGGGTTCTTCCTGGCGGCCTGAACTTTTGCCTGTGACGGGGGGAAGGGGGTCACTTCTTCTCGACGATTCTCCAGGGGCCGAGCGGCGTGAACACGCGCGGCAGGGTGGGGCGTTCCAGGCGAACACTTTGCAGGTCATCCAGTGACCAGCGCTGCACCTCGGTGCGCAGCAGCAGCCCGAGCGGCTTGTAGTAGTGGCGGAGCTTGTGGGTCAACTGGTGGTGAATGCCGTCAATCTCCACGGTGACGCTGGTGACGTGATGCCCAAGAAGTTTCATGACGCCATTGTGAAGGACGATTGTTGGACTCAGGTCATTTGTCCAGAGGATACGCCACCCGCAAAAACCGTTCCGGAATTTCCCACACGACCACCTGTGGGGGATTGTCTTTTCTGTCCTGGCTTTTCAGGTACTCGCGCATGGGCAGGGTGGGGCCTTTGCCTTCCTGCGCGGCGTTCAGCACTTCAGTACCGAGTTCGCGGCCGAGCGCCTCCGAGAAGTGCCACACGTTGTCTTTCGTTTCGGCGCTGTAGGAGGTGCCCACCAATGTGACCGCTAACGTTTCGTCTCCCAGGAGTCCCCCACCTCCCTCGTCCGTGCGGGTGTACTCGGGTTCCTGTACGGTGTCCGGCGCTGGCCCCTGACCGTCTGGGACAGGAATGTACCGGAGCAAGTCACCCTTCCGCTTCACGACAGGTTTGGCCCCGGCACTGAACTCGGCGGGCGGCAGGTCGAGGTTCAGCCCCTTCACGGCGGGCGCGAGGGTCTGCGCGGCCACCACAGCACCGAAGGGCGTCCAGTGCGTGTCGGTACGCAGGAACACCGGGGCTTCCGGTTTGCTGGCCTGCTGGAACGCGGCCGCCAGGTCAGGCGTGGGGATGCCCGCCTGCTCCAG
Organism: Deinococcus fonticola; assembly: GCF_004634215.1. Taxonomy (NCBI): domain Bacteria; kingdom Thermotogati; phylum Deinococcota; class Deinococci; order Deinococcales; family Deinococcaceae; genus Deinococcus; species Deinococcus fonticola. Next base: position 3,468 of record NZ_SMMH01000045.1, read on the forward strand.
CTGCTGGCGGAATGACGGGTAAACAGGGGCGTTGACGGCAGGGACACGGACATGGCCGAGTTCCCCGGCGTGAATTCTGGCCTTGCTGGGAATCAGGGCCACCACGAGGGCCGCCCCGTCCTTCTTCAATTCGTCCCTGACCTGCTGGATGTAGGCCAGTTTGCTCTGGATTTCCGCCGCGTCGCCCTTGCTGGTCTGGAATTCTTCAGTGGTGAAGAGCCAGCCATTCTTTCCCACCACCGCGCCGTCGCGGGCTTCCCCGAAGAGTTTGTAGTTCAGCCCGCCCCACAGGTTCACGCTCGGATCGCGCCACGGCACCTTCGCGTCGAGGTTGTTTTTCTCGTAGTCGAGCATGGCCTCGCCGGTCAGGATGGCCTTGCCGCTGGGCCACTGCCGCACGCTGGGTGTGAGCAGGGTGGCCACGGCCCCCACGCCAATGACGCCCAGCAGGAAGGCTGCCGGCAACCAGTGCAGCACCTTTGGCGTGTCGTGGTTGTCGATGTTGTCTTTCAGCCCCTCGGCCTTGAGGTGATGCTGATGTTCTTCGCGGTCTTTCGTCATCAGTACCTCAAAACTGGAAGTAAAGGAAGGGGGTGTAAGATTGCGCGCTCAGTTTCATGATGGCCAGCACGAACAGCGGCAGCAGGGCCACCGTCGCCAGCACCACCGGGCCGGGGCGCAGGAGCTTGCCGCCCACGTCCCCCATGCGAGCGCCCCACCACGGGGCGAGGTACACGATGGCGGTGGCGATGACCATAGTGATCAGCACGCTGGGTTTGACCTGCCAGGCCAGCGTGTCCGACAGCCCGAAGCCGTTCAGGCCCAGCATGCCCTTGTACATCCGGAAGGCGTCTTGCACGTGGTCGGCGCGGAACATCACCCAGCCGATCATCACCAGCAGCATGGTGCCGGGAATGGTCAGCCAGGCGGTCAAGGGTTTGCGGCCCAGTTTTTCCTTCATCCACAGTTCGATGGCCAAGATGGTGCCGTGCCACAGACCCCACAGCACGAACGTCCAGTTGGCGCCGTGCCACAGCCCGCCCAGCACCATGGTGATCCACTTGTTGAAATACGTCCGGGCCTTGCCCTTGCGGCTGCCGCCCAGGCTGATGTAGAGATATTGCTGCAACCACCCCGAGAGGCTCATGTGCCAGCGGCGCCAGAACTCGGTGATGCTGCGCGAGATGTACGGGTGGTTGAAGTTCTCCGGGAACTTGAAGCCCATCATGGCCGCCAGGCCAATGGCCATGTCCGAGTACCCCGAGAAGTCGAAGTACAGCTGCAGGGTGTAGGCTGCCGCGCCCAGCCAGGCGTCGGTGAAGGTGGGGTTGGGCTGGTGGAAGGTGGCGGTCACGAGCGGGGCGATGGTATCGGCCAGCAGCACCTTCTTGGCGAAGCCGGTCATGAAGCGCGTGGCCCCATAGCTGAACTTCTCCAGGCTGTGGGTGCGGCTGCGGAACTGGTCGGCCAGCAGGTTGTACTTCAGCACCGGCCCGGCGATCAGATGCGGGAACAAAGCGATGAACGCCGCGAAATCCAGCGGGTTGTGGGTGGGGGGTTCCTCGCGGCGGTACACGTCGATGATGTAGCTGATCGCGTGGAAGATGAAAAACGACAGGCCGATCGGCAGCAGGATGGGTGTCCAGGCGAACGGCTGCATACCCAGCGTCTGCGTGATGGCGTTGAAGCTCTCGATGCCGAAGTTGGCGTATTTGAAGTACGCCAGCGCGCCCAGATTCAGCACCATGGCGCTGATCATCGTCCACATGCGCCCCCGGCCGTCGGGCTGCTTTTCCAGCACCAGGCCGTACACGTAGGCGGCCCCGGTAATGGCGATCAGCAGCCACAGGAAGTCCACCCGCCACCAGGCGTACAGCGCGTAACTGCCCGCCAGAATCCACCCGCTGCGCCACTTGAACGGCAGCAGGTAGTAGACGATCAGGAAGAGGGGGAGGAACAGAAAGAGAAAGACGTTAGAGCTGAAAACCACGTTTCAGCCCCGGCCTTACTTCGTCTTGGTGGTGCTCTGGGTGAGGGTCATGCCGCTGTCGGTGACGACCAGGGCGTAGGCGTTGCCGCGTTCCAGCTTGACTTTCTTCACGGTGCCCAGGGCCTTGCTGCCCGCGAAGGCCGCGAGGTCGACGGTGATGCCGTTCACGGCGCGGCTGCCGCTTTCCCCGGGCTTCACGTCTTTCACCACAGTGGTCTTGCCGTCGGCGGTTTTGAGGTCGAGGGGGGCCTTCGTGAGGTTGTACACGGTGAGCAGGGCCTTGGCGCGGTTGTCGGCGGCCTGGTCTTTGAGCAGCACGAGTTTGCCCCCGCTGACCATGACGGAGTAGAAGTTGCCGGCCTCGACCTTCAGTTTCCCGGCGGTGGTGCCGAGTTTGGCCTCGAAGTCCCCCTGCGGGACGATCACGTAGGCACTGGCGGCGGCCTTCTCGGCGGTGACGGCCTTGCCGGCGACGGTGCCAGTGGGGGTGTTCAGCACCCGCACGAACGCACTGTTGGCGGGCGGCGCAGGATCGTACAGGCCTTCCTGGGCGGCGGCGGCGGTCAGGAGGGTCAGGGCAGTCAGCGTCAGGGCTCGTTTCATGGCCTTCGCATTCTAGCGGGTGAGCTGAAATTGACCTGACCCGCGCCGCGGGAGCGCCTGGCCAGCGCGCCGGTCGCTATACTCAGCCAGTGCGGTGGAAGCGCGTAACGTGGCTGCTCAGTCTCCTGGGGCTGGTGGGCCTGTCCGGGTTCGTGGTGGTCGGGCGTGCCCAGGCGCCGCAGCTGTGTCCCGCCGCCAGAACCGAGTTGAAAACCCTCGTGACTGACGGCCGGGGGCGCCTCTTTACCGCCACCACCCTGCAACAGGACTTTGACGCCCGCGCCTTCCGGGCCGACCTGCAGGACATGGCCCGGCGCCTGACGCGCCTGAACAGCAGCCTGGTGGCGGTTCCGGTGCCCTGGAAGGCCCTGCTGGTCGTGCCCCCGGGCAACAGCGGCTCACCTCAGCTGCTGGGCTTCGAGCCATTGAAAGCCCGCCAGGGGTACTGGAGCGTCACGAACACCTTCCGGGCCGCGGGCATCCCCACCCTGGATGTCCTGTCGCTCTACCTGAACTCGGGAGAGACGCCCTACTTCAAGACCGACCACCACTGGACGGCTCGCGGGGCTGAACTGGCCGCCGCCGGCATCCGGCCGCTCCTGACGCCGCTGACCTTGCAGAGGCTCGGGAACCCGGCCCCGCTGCCTCCTCCCACCTTTCAGGGAACCGTCGAGTTCACCGGCAGCCACGCCGCCCTGGCGGACACCGTCTGCCCGCCGGTGTGGCCGCTGGAAAAGACCTTTCAGAGCGTGACGGTGGGCCTGCCGGAACAGGGGCTGCTGGACGAGGCGGCGCTCCCCGTTCTTCTGTTCGGCAGCTCGTTCTCGCGCAGCGCCCGCGTGAACGACGCCCAGGCGCTGCCCAGTTACGGGTTTGAGCAGTGGCTGAGCGCCGACCTGGGGGTGGCCGTGCAGAATGAGGCGTTCAGCAGCGGCTCACAGGGCAGTTGGCTGGAGTACCTGGCGCAGCACCTGGGTGAGCCCCTGCCGCCCCTGATCGTCTGGGAGATGCCCATCGCGGATTTCGCCCGGGATCACCAGGCTGCCACCGCCCTGTTCTTCGATCAGCTGATCCCGCTGCTCTCCCTGACGGAATTTCCAGGCGCCCCGCCCACCCAGGTGCTGCAACAGCGTCCCTTCAAGCAGGTCAAGGCGGCGTATGACCTCGGCCCACTGCCCGCCCAGGCGTTCGTGCAGGTGCGGCTCTCGAAAGCCACTGCCCTGTCCCCCCGTGTGACCGTCGAGGGAACAGGCGGTCAGCGCACGGTGACGCTCAGACGTGAGGGAAACAAGGCCATGGCCATGCCGGGATACGCGCTGAGGCTCCCCAGGGATCTGGGGACGCTCAAACGCCTGGTGCTGGAGTGGCCGGTGGCGTCCAATGACCTTGCCCCGCAGGTAGAGGCCGTCACCATTCATGCGCTGAAGTGACCGGAATGACCAGCCCCTGCTGACCTGACCGCCCCACACGGGCGGTTTTTCCATTCCATGCAGTCCCCCATGCCCAACGCACCCCCCGCTCCCCCAAAGTGACCCGTTGCCCCGCTTCCAGGCGGGGTTTTTTCTGGCCCTGCATTCCCGGCGTGCAGGGCCACCCTCTTGCCAGCCGGGAGAGGAGGGCTATGCGCCTGAACCTGTTCATTCCGCCGGGTGTCATGCCCCCTGCCACGCTGAGAGGCATGAGGCCGCCGTTCTCCCTTCTCCTGCTCTGCGCGGCGCTGCTGCTGCCTGTGGCCCGCGCTGCGCCTGAGCCGTCCCCGCCGCCCAGGTGCCGCGTGGAAGCCATCTACACCCCGCGCTTTGGCAGTGAGCTGGGCAGTCTGCTCGTGCGGATTCGCAAGGATCTGCCCTGCCCAGAGAGCGGCATCGCCCGCATCCGGCTGGGCCAGTACGGCGGCCCAGGAAGTCGCGCCACCGGCTCCACCGAAACGCTCACGAAACAGCGCCCCGCGCTGGTCTGGCTGGCCCAGCCGCGTTACCGCACGGTGCTGTGGGAAGCGCTCACCGGCTCTCAATTCAACGTCCCTATTCAAGGCAGGTGAAGCCGATGGAGGCCCATGAAAGTCCCCCTACTCATCATCACCGTTGCCGTCAGCCTGTGCCTGGTCGCGCTGTTCGCGAAGCTGCTCATCACGAACGTGTTCGACAAAGAGGCGGCTGGCGTCCTGGCCACCATCCTGGGCGGCCTGTTCACGGCGCTCACCCTGCAGAAGCAGGACAACGACAAGGACAACGACAAAGACCCGCCCTCATCCGACCCGCCCTTGCCGCCGCCAGGAGGTGGAGCCGATGCGGGAACTGAATGACCTGCTGGGGTTGATAGCCGTGCTGTTGCAATTCGGCGGGGTGGGCGCGGTCAGCGTGCGGGCCTACCTACTGCGCCGCCGTCAGACCCGCTGCCAGGCGGTGGGCTGGTCCGGCGTGCTGATCCTCCTGACCGGCCTCTGGCTGGCCCTCAATTCGTTCGATGTGGGCAGCGTCTGGGGGGCCATCGGCAACGACCTGAAAGACATTCCGCTGGCAACCACGCTGCGCATCGCCGTGTTCAGCGCGTGGCTGTGGGTGCTGCAGGGCGTGCTGACGCGCCTCGCAAAGGAGGAACTGAAGTGAATACCGCTATCCTCGCCGCCATTTTCTACTTCATTTACAGCTACAGCCTGGGGGTGTCCGCTGTGCTGGCCTACCGCTATTCGCCCAGCCGCTGGCGCTGGGTGCCGGGGGCGTTCGTGGTGATTTATTACCTGCTGGCGCTGCTGTACCCCCACCGCGTGATTAAAGAGGCGTTCGCGGGCAAGCCTGCACCCGGTGACGACTGGCGCTTCATCGTGTCGTGTCTCGCGTTTTCGACCTGCCTGTACCTGATGGCGCAGGTTCTGAAGGGGGTGCCGCGTGATCACCGCGAGCCTCATTAAGGCCATTAATCCCCAACTCCCTGAAGCGCGGTGCGCCGAGATTGCCAGCGGGCTTCAAACTGCCGCGCAGGCGGCGCAGATCACCACCCCGGCCCGCGTGGCGGCGTTTTTGGCGCAACTCGCGCACGAGTCCTGCGGGTTCCGGTACAGCGAAGAACTCTGGGGGCCAACTGCTGCCCAGCGGCGCTATGAAGGCCGCCGTGACCTCGGCAACACCCAGAAGGGTGACGGGTACAGGTTCAGGGGCCGGGGCTTCATTCAGTTGACGGGGCGGCACAACTACCAGCGGTACGGGTTCACGCTGGGCCTGCCGTTGGTCGAGCAGCCCGACCTGGCGGCGCGGCCTGACGTGGCGGCGCGGGTGGCCGCGGCCTACTGGACATCGGCGGGCCTGAATGCCCTGGCTGACGCCGGGAACTTCCGCGAGATCACGCGGCGCATCAACGGCGGCTTCAACGGTTGGGATGACCGGGTGAAGCGCTGGGAGGCCATCAAGCGGCTGCTGGCGGCCCAGCCGGCTCAGGGGCGCGTCCTGCTGGCGATTCCAGGCCGGCAGGGCGACCCGCAGGAATGGAACGGCAAGCCTGACCCTTACGGCGGCGTTCCCCTGTCTGACGCACTGATCTCGCAGTTGCGCCTGCTGTACCCGCAACCGGGCGGCCCGTGGCAGTACCAGGGGCTGCGCGTCTGGGTGCGAAACAACGGCGACCTGGTGCTGGACAAGACGCAAAGCTGACCGGACTTTCCCCTTCTTCGCCCTCTAGCACAGGAGAAACCACCATGACGAACATCCCTGCACTTCCGCAGAACATCGACCCGCGCATTGCTGAAATCCTGCGCCAGAAAGCCCAGAAGGGCATCGCCATCCAGAAGACCGAGGTGCCCCGCCTGCGTCCCCAGGCCGCCGAGGCCCCGACCGATCCTGTGCCGCCGCGTGAAATCCCGGTGGGAACGCCGGAGCTCTCGGGGATGCTGGTTGACGTGCTCAGCATCGCGGACACCCTGATCCGCCGGGCCATCGACGCCGTGCGGAGTGACGGCAGGCTCACGATGGTCGAGGCGCTGGCGCTGGTGCCAGACATTCGCAACATCGTCAGCGAGGTCGTGGGCCGCCTGCTGCCTGAGATCAAGGGCCAGTCCGCCTATGACCTGGTGAGCCTGGTGCTGGCGGTGCTGGTGCAGCAGTACGTCAGCCCGCATCTGCCGGCCCTGTTGCGCCCCTACCTGACGGCGCGGGCAATCCGCACCGCCATCAACGGGCTGCAATGGGCCTACGACACCTGGGTCAAGCCCCGGCTGAAAAGCCCCCGGCCCTGACAGGCCACTATCGGACTTTTCAGGCGATTGCCCCCGCTTCAGCTTTGGCTGGGCGGGGGCTTTTTTCATGCCGTGCGTAATCGCGTGCGTAAACGAGTGGGCAACAGTGGCCTAAAGTGTTCAATGTGTTCTGGCAATATGATGCCGGAGACCCGCCAGCAGAGCGAGAAATTGAAAAACGAGACACCAGTAATCACCTGTCATCCTAAGCCAACAGAGCAACTACGGATCAGAAGGCCAGGGGTTCGAATCCCTTCAGGTACACCAGAGAAAAGCCCCGCCCAGTGCGGGGTTTTTACTATTTCCATTCGTACCGTATGGTACTGAGCAGCAAATGTAGGTGGCGCACGCAAAACGACGGAGGCGGCATCGGACAGAGACGGGAGCGTCGCACCTTGTGTTCCCGTCTCGTTAACCTGCCACCGAGCAGTGACGTCAGGGGCGCTGGTAGCCTCTGCGCAGCACCTCGGCCACCTGCGGGCGCGTGAATTCCGGTGGCAGGTGTTCCCCGGCCCGCAGTTTCTCGCGGACTCTGGTGCCGCTGAGGATCAGGTGATGGTGGGCGGGGTGAGGGCAGGTGCGGGGACTGACCATCTGGTGGCAGGACTTGCAGTAGAAGGTGTGCTCGAACTTCAGAATGCGGATGCCGAGTTCCTCCGGCGTGAAAGCGCTGAAGATCTCCTGCGCGTCGTAGGTGCCGTAGTAGCTGCCGACCCCGGCGTGGTCACGGCCCACGATGAAGTGCGTGGCCCCGTAATTGCGGCGCGACAGGGCGTGCACCACAGCTTCGCGCGGCCCGGCGTAGCGCATGGCGGCGGGGTACACGCTGAGCAGCGTGCGCTCCTGCGGGTAGTAGTGGCCCAGCAGGGTTTCGTACGCTTCCATACGGATGTCGGCGGGAACGTCGTCGCCCTTCGTGTGCCCGACCAGGGGGTGCAGCAGCAAACCGTCCACGAGTTCCAGCGCGACCTTGTGCAGGTACTCGTGGGCACGGTGGATGGGGTTACGCGTCTGGAAGGCCACAGTGCTGCGCCAGCCGCGGGCCTCGATCACCTGCCGCACCTCGGCGGGCGTGCGGTGCTGGGCCGGGAAGGCGCCGCGTGGCACGTCGAACAGCGTGACGGGGCCGGCCAGGTTCACGGCCCCCTGCGCGTACAGGGCGGCCACGCCGGGGTGCGCTTCGTCCTCGGTGCGGTAGACCTCGCGGGCTTCCAGCACCTTGCGGGCAGGGTACTTCTCGGTGATGTCGAGGGTACCGACCGTTTCCCCGGCGTGCGTCAGCAGCACGCGGCCGTGAAGACGCTGTGCCTCATCGTGGCTGACTGGCAGGGTAATGGGCAGACTCCAGGGCGTGCCGTCCGCCAGGCGCAGGTGCTCGATGATGCTGAGGTAATCGGCTTCATTCACGAAGCCTTGCAGGGGCGAGTAAGCGCCCGTGGCGATCATTTCCAGGTCGGCGAAGGCGCGTTCGCCCAGTTCCAGGGCAGGCAGGTGGCGCAGTTCGGCGGGATCGAAGTCCTGGCCGGGCTGCCACAGGCGGCGAACGAGGGTGCCGCCCAGGGGCGTGGGGAGGGCGGCGGCGTCGGTAATGGTTGGCATGGTCAAGCTCCGCTATGTGGTTGAAGTTCAGGGTGGTTGAAGGTCAGGAGTTGGTCGTGAGGAAAACGTCGGTCTTCAGTGCCGCCCATGACATCGCTTGCCGCTCATAGCTGGCCTCCTGCTCATAAGCGGCCTGCCCCGGCCCACAGGCCACACTCGGTCTTGCCCTGCCCGGCCCAGCGTCCCGCGCGGGCGTCCTCGCCGGGATGCACCGCCCGCGTGCAGGGCCAGCACCCGACCGACAGAAACCCGTCGAAGTACAGGGGGTTCACCGGCAGGTCGTGTTCACTGGCATACGCTTCAAGCTGTTCGCGCGTCCAGTGGGCCAGGGGGTTGACCTTTACCCGCGCGCCCGCTTCCACGAAAGGAATGTCGGCGCGGGTGCTGGCCTGATCCCGGCTGCGGGCATTGAGCAGCGCAGACGGCTGCTTCTGGCGCAGGTAAGCCTGAAGCGGCTGCACTTTCCTGGCGGCGCAGCAGGCGTCCGGGCCAGTCCGGTGCAGTTCCGGCGCGGTCTGCCCGTCGTCCGGGTGCGCCCCGGCGTTCAGGGTCACGAACGTCAACTCCGGGTAGCGCGCCGCCAGCCGCTCACGGGTCGCCAGCGTTTCGGGAAAGTGAAAGCCCGTGTCCACGAAGACGACCTCGCCGGTGTACCCCGCCCGCACCGCCAGGTCAAGCAGTACCACGCCGTTCAGGTTAAAGGCGCTGGGCATCAGCAGGTCCGGGTGCGCCGCCAGCGCCCAGCGCACCACGTCCAGCGGGTCGCTGTCCGGGGTAAACGCGGGGCTGTTCTGCACAGCGGTCATGCTTCCCCCAGCGCCCTGAGAAGTTCGGCTACACCCTCCTGCACGCTGAGGCGGTCCGTGCGCAGGTGCAGCCCCGGGGCTTCGGGGGCCTCGTAGGGGTCGCTGACACCCGTGAAATGTGGAATCTCGCCGGCCAGGGCCTTCAGGTACAGGCCCTTCACGTCGCGCTGCGTCACGACTTCCAGCGGGGCGTCCACGAACACTTCCAGTGCGTTCGGCAGGCCAGATAGCACGTCCCGGCGGGTGTCGGCGTAAGGACTGATGGCGCTGACCAGCACCGTTACCCCGTGTCTGGCCAGCAGTTCGGCCACGAACCCGATGCGGCGGACGTTGATGTCGCGGTCTTCGCGGGTAAAGCCCAGCCCCCTGGAAAGGTTCTCGCGCACGGCGTCACCGTCCAGCAGTTCCACGTTCACGCCTCGGGCCAGCAGTTCGGCGTGCAGGGCGCCGGCCAGGGTGCTTTTGCCCGCCCCGCTCAGGCCGGTGAACCACACCACGCGGCCAGTCTGCACGGTAGGTTTCGGGGCGGTGGCGGTCATGCGCCCACCAGTTCAGGGTGACCGCCCAGCACGGCGTCCGGCGTGAAGTGCCCGTGGCCCAGGCGGTCGGCGTACTCCACGAAACTCTCGCCCGGCGCCTTGTTGGCTTTGAAGTCGCGGAGAACCCTGTCGGTGTACTCAGTCAGCCGCTCGGCGGGCACAATTCCCTTCAACTTGGTTCCGGTGCGCTGCGCCTGCCCGATGCTGCCGGCCAGGTGAACGTTATACACCTCCTCATCACCTCTCAGCGCGCCCATGAAACCCAGGTCGGCCACCTGATAGCGCGTGCAGGCGTTGCTGCACCCGGTCAGGTTGATCACGAACGGCACGTCCAGGTCGGTGTGCAGCGGTTCGAGCACGTCGATCATGCCCGCCACCCGCGCTTTCGTTTCGGTCTGCGCCAGGCGGCAGAACTGCGTGCCGGTGCAGGCGATGGTGGTGCCGCGCAGCGTGGCTTTGGGTGCGAGTTCCAGCGCCTGCAACTCGGCCACCAGAGCGTCCACGTGCTCTGTTTTCACGTGCGGAATCATCATGTTCTGGAAGGCGGTGGTGCGCAGGAACCCGTTGCCGTAGCGCTCGGCCAGGTCGGCCAGTTTGCGGGCCTTCTCCGGATCGATGCGGCCCACGGTGGTCGTCAGCACCACGTAGTTCAGCCCGTCCTTCTGGGGATTCACGCCCAGCACGTCACTGCCGCCAAAGCGGGCCACCGGGGCGGGCGGCCCGGAACGGAGCGGGCGGCCCAGGTACTCGGTTTCTACCAGTTCACGAAATTTCTCGGCCCCCATGTCCTTGATGAGGTACTTCAGGCGGCTTTTCTTGCGGTTCACGCGGTAGCCGTGATCGCGGTACGCCGCCGTGATGGCGCGCCCGACCTCCACCACCTCTCCGGGGGTGATGAACACGCCCAGACGCTGCGCCAGGTGAGCCACCGCGCCCAGGCCACCGCCCACCCACACGTCGAAGCCCACTTCCTTCTGACCATCCGGGCCCTCAACGTCATGCGCCAGGAACCCGATGTCGTTGATCAGGTGAATGCCTTCCAGTTCGGGCGCCCCGGTCAGGCTGATCTTGAACTTGCGCGGCAGGTCCTCGAAATCCTTGTTGCCGCTCAGCGTGCCTTCCATGCTGCGGGCAAGGGGGCGCACGTCGATTTTCTCGCGGGCGTCCAGGCCGGCCAGTGGCGAGGCGATCACGGCCCGCACGGTGTCCCCGCAGGCGCCACGGGTGTGCAGGCCCACGGTGTCCAGCCGGTTCAGAATCTCGGGGATGTCCCCAATGCGCAGCCAGTGGAACTGGAAGGCCTGGCGGTCCGTGACGTCCAGCAGGCCGCGCCCGAAATCCTCTGAAATTCCGGCGATGACGCGCAGGGCATCGGCGTGCAGTTCGGCGGTGGGCACCTTCACGCGCATCATCAGGTAACCGTCTTCCTGGGGGCGCTGGGGGTACACGCCTGCCCACTTCAGCAGGTCGATTTTCTCGGGGTCGATCTGACCGGCGGCGGCGTACTGGGGAATCAGGTCGAAGATCTCGAAGGGGGGGAGTTCTTTTTTCAGGGTCTCGATATCGGACATGCGGGGTGCTCCGTGGGGCATGAAAAGAGGGTGGGGCGAGGGGTCGCCGGCAACTGATCTTCTTATTGATGAAAAAGGTAATCTTCTATGGTGGATAAAACAAGTCAATAATTGCAGACTGTTCTGACACGTCTAGATTCGCTACAGGCCAAACTGCCTGACAGGGCTGCTGGCCCCTCAGTGAGGAAATCACCGGGAAGGGGCGAGTGGAGAGAAGGGGACAGAAGGCATTCCGGACGTGGAGTGATCGAACTGATGGTGTTCCCGCTGGCTCACAGGACGCTTTTTACGCGCCGCGTCCCCAGGCGCGCTGCACCGCGTCAGTCAGGCCCTCCAGCGTCGCCTCCTGCGCCGTGACCAGCCGCGTGAACCCCGCCGCCCGCGCCGCGCGTTCGGTCTGCGGCCCGATCACCGCCGCCGTGAAGCCGGTGCCCGCCACCTGCGCCAGCCCCCGCGCCCCGGCGGAAGACGCCAGCGTCACCACCTGCGCCGCCGCCAGGTTCGCCCGGTGCTCCGCGCTCAGCTCGGCCGCCTCCACCCGGAAAGCCTCGATCAGGTGGTACTCGATGCCCCGCGCCAGCAGCGCCTGTGCCAGATCGGTTTCCAGTTCCTGCGAGCCGACCTGCAGCACCAGCTCGCCCGCCCCGGCAGGCAAGGTGGCCCCCAGGTGCGCCGACCCGGAACACTCCGGCACGAAATCCGCCCGCAGCCCGCGCTCACGCAGGGCCCGCGCCGTGCCTGAGCCCGCCGCCGCGATCTTCGCCCCGGCCAGCAGGCGCAAATCCCGGCCCTCGGCCAGCAGGGTGTCCAGCAGCGCCGAGACGGCCTGCTCACTGGTGAAGGCCAGCCAGCCGTCAAACCCGCTCAGGGCCCCGACCACCTCACGCCGCTTCCCGGTGGGCGTGAAGCGCAGCAGGGGAATCTCGCTCACCTGCGCCCCACGTGCTGCCAGGAGCCCCGCCAGGGCGCTGCCTGTGCCAGCCCGGGTGCGCGTGACCGCCACCTGCACGCCCGAGAGCGGCAGCGCCTGCGGCACGAACCAGTTCAGGGACTCGTGCAGGCGCACCACCTCGCCCACCACCGTCACGGCGGGCGCGCCCACCCCCGCCCCGCGCACCACGGCGGCAATGTCGGCCAGGGTGCCGGTTACCACCCGCTGCTGCGGCGTGCTGGCCCACTGAATGGTGGCGGCCGGCGTCCGTGGGTCACGCCCCGCCGCGATCAGGTCAGCGGCGATGCGTTCCAGGTGCTTGACCGCCATCAGGAACACCAGCGTGTCCACGCCGCTGAGGCCCGCGTAGGCGGCTGATCCGTGCTGATCCGTGCCTGTCAGCACCGCGAACGACCGCGCCACGCCCCGGTGGGTCACCGGAATCCCCGCGTAGGCCGCCGCCGCCACCGCGCTGCTGATGCCCGGCACGACCTCGCACGGCACGCCGGCCGCCGCGCAGGCCAGGGCTTCCTCGCCGCCGCGCCCGAACACGAACGGATCACCGCCCTTCAACCTCACCACGCGCTGCCCACCGTTCTCCAGCGCCTTGTGCACCATCAGCGCGTTGATGTCCTGCTGCGACATGGAAGGCAAAAACCCCCGCTTGCCCACGTCCAGCAATTCTGCCTGCGGGCAAAGGTGCAGCAGCTCCGGGTTCGCCAGCGCGTCGTACAGCACCACGTCCGCTTCACGCAGCCGCTCGGCCGCGCGCAAGGTCAACAGGCCCGGATCGCCCGGCCCCGCGCCCACCAGGGAAACGAAAGGGGCCGAAAGGGAAGCGTGGGTCATGGGTGAGGTTCCTCCAGCAGGTGAGCGACTTCAGAAACGAGGAGCGTGCAGGCTTCCGCGCAGGGCAGGTTCCGGGGGTGGCCGTTCAGGAAGGTGGTGGAAAGGTGTTCTCCGGCCCACAACGGCGTGCGCAGACACCCGGAACAGATGGTTTCGCGCGCCGACTGAAGCTGCGGCGGCGTGGCGCGCTGTACCCGGCGGTACAGGCCGCTCTGGCGCGCCGCCGTCTCGTGCCAGGGCGTGACCCTCAACGCTCCTTCCTCGAACGCAGAGGCTTCTTCGGTCAGCGTGGGGTAAACCGCGTGCAGGGCGCGGCGCAGATCCACCCGCGAAACGTTCGCCCGCCAGCCTTGCGGTAACCCCGCCCGCGTGCGAATCGGCCGGTGCGCTCCCGCGTCGTCCCGACCTGTGACGGCGTTCAGTTCATCCACCCACAGCACCCTCAGGTCGTTTCTTTCCACATCTGCCGTATTCCGCAGGTCAAAAAATCCATCCGGGAATGGCTCGATTCTCAATTCACCGACCGTCAGCCCCGCCGACGCCGCTTTTTCCAGCCTGTTCCAGGCGCGGGCGTGAGCTTCATCCACCGTGCCCGGCGCTGTGCCTCCCGCTTCGCGCACCAGTTGCAGCAAGGCGCTTTTCACGTCCGGGTGCGTCCCGACCGGCCGGGCGTAATAGACCTGCCTGCCCCCGATCCGGCTGACCGGGCCACTCAAGCCCAGTTCCGCGGGAATGGTTTCCTGGGTGTGCCAGCCTTCCGAGGCGAAGAAAGGAACCATAATCACGTCCAGGTCACCCGTGAATTCCGGCCAGCTCGTGGCGTGCGGCGGTTCGTCCAGGTACAGGGCCACGGCTCTGGCAAAGAGGCCCGTCGCCGCCAGCGTCTGTGCGGCGTTCTCGATGGCTTCGCGGCTGCGGGCGTTGCGGCGCGTGCCGTGGCCCAGCACCACCAGCGCCGTGGTCTGCGCATCCCACTCGGGACAGACCTCGCGCGCGCGGGACAGCAGCACGTCCGTCATGGCCGGGTGAACGCCGTAAGGCCGCGTGTAATGCACGGTCTTGCCGTTCACCTGTTGGGTGACGCCGCCGGCTGGCACGCGGCCCTGGTGGTCGAGGCCCAGTTCACGCGGAATGACCTGCTCGGTGAAGTATCCCTCGCTGATGAAGGCCGGCAGCACCGTGACTTCGCGGTAACGGGCGGTGCGCAGGGCCTGGCGCAGCGAGGGTTCTTCCTTCCAGTACGCTTCCAGCACTTCCTCGAACTGGCCGCTTGCGCGCAGGCTGCGGGCGTGGGCACACGCAGCCTGCGCGGAGTCGGCATTCAGGTGGGAGCCGTGCCCGACGACGATCAGCGTGCGCCCACGGGGGGTAGTGTCAGGGCTGGAAAGGACGGGGAGCAGAGCAGCAGACAAGACTTCACCTCCAATAATTGACCTTTTTTATCATCTTTAAGAGGAAAGTGTTCAAAAGTATCTAGACTGCCCATCAAAAAAGAGGTGGCCAGTCAAGAGGGGGCAGGATCACAGGACAGCGTGGAGTGATGAGCAACGAGATCGGGAAGATGGAGTGGTATGCAGCCAACTCCCTCTTCCCGATGCACTGATGATACGCCCCGATGCCCACATTGCCCGTCGCCCACCCGGGTGGGCGTTCATTCCCGTTGCGACGCTCGATACCGCTGTCATCGCTGTCACGCGACGTACGGCACACCGCTCTACCGTATCAAGATCGATCCGAACATCGTCCAGCTGGTCCTGACCCTCCTCACCTTCGGATGCCCCATCCCAGCAGTGGTCATGGCCTTCAAGATCGACGAACGCACACTGGCCGACTGGGTGAGGAAAGCCGGTGAACACGCGCAGCGTGTTCACGAGTACCTCGTCTGTCAGGGCCAGTTACATCTCGGGCAGATTCAGGCGGACGAACTCTGGTGTCGTACCCAACGGGGCGTGCGGTGGCTGGCAACGGCCGTCTGTGTCTCCTCACGACTGCTCCTGTGGGGTGCGTTGGCTGCTGAGCGAACGCACGCCCTGATCGCCG
>NZ_SMMH01000046.1 GCF_004634215.1 Deinococcus fonticola
CGTGGGCTTTGCGGTGGTCAAGTCAGGGAAGCCCTACGACCCGCTGTATGTGCGGCTTTCCAGCGAGACTTGACGGGCCGGGCAAAAAACAATATCTACAATTTTGCGCGAATCGTGTAGTCACCCCGTAGAGACCGCCTATCCCCTCAAGATCACCGCTAAGTGCTTGGACGGCAACGGAACAACGACCGGGCGGACAATCGTGAAGGTCACCAAAACCAAAGTCGAACTTCGCTCCAGCGAGAACAGTCCTCTGAGCAGCAGTTACGCCAAGAACCACGACACTCAGGGCATCTTCCCCATCGTCCTGGAATAACAGCCAATAGCCTTCCCACTCGCCCTGCCCCCTGCAGGGTGATCTCAATCCGGCACCCTGCCCCTAACAGGGGGGATTTTAAGGAAACTGCTACGAAACGCAAAGTAGCGAATCTTCCCACTCAGGCGCAGATTCCAGCCGCAACTCTCCAAAATTGGAAGTTCCGAATACCAGAATGGCATTGGTACTTTGGGGCAAGACGGTAGTTTTCTACCTGATTTCTCCCCAAAGAGGCCCGTGAACGTCTGAAAAAGTGCCGACACTGGCGAAACCCGGTACTTTTCTACTGTAGCGCTTGTGAAATCGCTTCACTTTGCGCTTGGTGACACGTTCCTTAAAACACCCCCCGCAGGCCATGCAAAGCAACCGGGGCCTCCTGGAAGACGTGGTCATGACTGCTCTGGCGGGGCAGGAAACGGCCAGACTCCTGAATGTTCCTTGTCCTGACCCGCCTTCGTCCCGCCCCCCTGAGACGCTGATGACCGCCGCGCTGACCGAGCCTGAAGAACAGGCGGTGATGGCCGAGTACCTGCACGTCCTGCGGGCCAGGACACGGGCATTGGTACGTCAATCCTGGCCCGAAATCCAGGTGGTGGCCGCCGGACTGCTTGAACACGCTGAACTGGATGCCGAAGCTGTAAAGTACCGGATTGTGTGTGCGCAGGGTATTCGCGGCTCACTGCTCAACTGAACTTCAAACATTTTCCTTCAGTAATTGTCATTATCACAGGAAAGGTGAGTGAGGGTTGCGGATTTTACGGTGAAAATCCCTATCGGTTCTCAGGTGTCAAAGTACACTTATCGCAGGAATGAACAGTGATGATTTCCAAACTGCCACCGATCAATTCTTAAAGGGGTTGAAACGCAGCGCGGCCACCATCCGAGCTTACCGCGCCGATCTGGTTCACTTCCAACGGTGGTTGCTAGCGAGTAGTAAGGATTTGGATGCGACAGCGCTGGAAGCGTACTTTGCAGCCCACGAGTGGGCTGCTTCCACGCAAAACCGCAAACAGACGGCGATTGAACGCTTTTGCCGCTGGGCGCGGCAACACGAGCAGTTGGAAGATGACCCGACGCTTCATTTGGAACGGCCTACCGTTCCCCCACCACATCCGCGAGGACTGCGCCGCGAAGAAATTGAGCGCATCTTTGCAGTCATTCCAGCATCACAGTCTAGAGATGCGTTGCTGTTCCGCCTGGTGTTCGAGACAGGACTTCGCATCAGCGAAGCCCTGAACATCCATCTGGACGATCTCGACCTTACCAAAGGCGACGAGCACCTGACCGTGCTGGGTAAAGGGGGGCAGCGCCGGACGGTGCTGCTCGATGACCCGAAGCTACTCAATGCGCTGCGAAAATACCTGCGCTCACTGGACTACGAACATGGGCCGATGTTTCAGGCGCAGAAGAACGGGCGTGGCGGGCCACTGCGGTATCAGAGCGTGCAGGAACGCTGGCAAAACTACGCGGCTCAGGCGGTTGTGGCCTGCACGTTGCACCAGTTGCGCCACAGTCACGCGACGGAACTGGTGAATGGCGGGGTCAGTTTGGGAACCATCAGAAAGCGTCTCGGCCACTGCCACATTCAAACCACCCTGCGCTACGCCGAGGTCAGTGACGCCTCAGCCGATGCCGAACTCAGGAAATGGCGTCGGGGTCGGAAATAATTCCTTAGCGCAGGTTTTGGTTCCTACTCTCAGGTCAGGCCGAGTACGGTAGCTTGTTGAGCAGTGGATTCTGTCGATTTCACACTCCCAGGAGACCGCGAACAGTCGGCCCCATCAAGCTTGATGGGGCCGACTGTTGATTTTTCCCGTCTGGGACGACATTGAACTGAAGTTGTCGCCTACTGAGGTTCGCAGTATGACTATTGGGCGAACCTCGTCCCAGACAGCAAAATTTCCTTGACGAGTGTTTTCGGGCCAATGTGGCTAGTACCCCAAACGGGTCACCTGAGCGCGGGCAGTTTAAGGGCCTGCGTGACGTCTCCCCAGGACACCAGTTTGAAATTGGTGACATCCTCCTGCCCCCCCGCGTCACCGTCTTGAACCACCAGCAGCCCCTGGCTGAAGCGTCCACCGAGGTTACTGGTCACGACATCTGCGCCGTCGCTATCTGTGACTAAATCGTTGCCCAGGCTGATTTGGAAGGAGCCGAAATACTTTTCTCCCAACCGATCGTACACGGAGTAGCGGTTGCTGCCCTGACTGCTGACGAGCAGGTAGCCAGCGTTCCCCTGGCCGCGCGCAATGGTAAGTCCTTCCACATCGGCACTCAGGCGCTCGCCTGCGGGGGCCACCTGGTCAAGCAGGTTGACCTGCTGCGTGCCCAGTTTGAGTCGCCACACCCCGACCTGTTCCTGTCCCAGAAAGGCGTAGCCCGTGGCCGCGTCCACCACCATGCCCTCAAACTGAGGGTCGTCAACGGTCAGCCCAGCCTGCGCAGCTGGAAATACATATCTGTTGATGGGGCGCACGCTGACGCCCTGACCATCGTCGAAAAGTTCGACTTCTGCAATGGTGGGAAACCCGTTTTGCGTGACCAATACCCGGTCCTGACCAGACGCGGTGCGGTAGGCCGTCAGTCCATAGGACTTGCGTTTGCCGTCGCTCTGCTCACCAGCCGGGGTAAAAATCATGGGGCTGTTAGGACTGGTGACTTCGCGGAACTGCCGGGTTTGGGGGTCGATCACAAATGCGGCCACCCGGTCGGAGAGCCGTTCACTGGCTACTGCCAGGTCAACCAGCTTGCCGCCGAGCTTGAAGCCTCTGACCAGGTCCACGTTGTTGTAGCGAATCTTGCCAGGGTTGTAGTCCTGAATGGTTTTGCCCGCGAGGTCAAAGCTGGTCAGGCCGCCTTCCTTGCGCGTCGCTATGACAAAGCTGCGGGTCGCATCGGTACTGTCGACCCAGATAGCCGGGTCGTCGGAGTCGGCGGGCTTGCCGACCTTCGCGGTTTCGGCTACGGCCTGAACCATAGGAACTTCTTTCACGGGATGCACGGTGGTAGAAGCGCAGGCGGCGAGCGTCAGAACTCCGGGCAGCAGGACAAGCTTCTTCATCCTTTCCAGCCTGCGCTTCACGGGTCAGTTAAGTGTCAGACCGGACGCCTCAGCAGACGCCGAACTCAGAAAATGGCGTCGGGGTCGGAAATAATTCCTTAGCGCAGGTTTTGGTTCCGATTCTTAGGTGAGGCCAGGTGCTTTGAAACTGCTCACAAGGGCGAGGCTGCTTAGCGCCTCAAGAGTGTGCAGATCTCTCCATTCGGCGTGGGCATGGCCTCACTGTTGGGCGCCGTGAACACCAGACCCGACGCCTGAACCTGTTCTTCTTGGCTCATACCGGGTTTCGGGGAGCTGAAGGGCCTTCAGTAAAATAGAGGCTGTGTTGAACCTGATTCGTCTTCTAGACGACGAAAAGTGCTTCTCCGTGGTTCGTGAGCTGAGATGGCCGAATGGTGTCCAGTGCCCACACTGTGCCAATCCGTACGTCACCAGGCAAGGGGGGATTTTAAGGAAGCTGTTATGAAACGCAAAGTAGCGAAATTGCCTACTGAGACGTGGATTTCAATGGCAAGCCCGTGCAGTCAGGAGTGCCGAATATCTCAATGGCGTTGGTAATTTGGGGCAAGGCAGTAGATTTCTACCTGATCTCTACCCGAAAAAGCTCATTGAATAGCTGGAGAAGTGCCGACTCTGGCATAACTCGGTACTTTTCTACCATGCCGTTTGTGAAATCGTTTCACTTTGCGCTTGGTGACACGTTCCTTAGAACACCCCTAGTTACAAAGGGAAAAGCCGCCAAATCTGGCGGCTTTGATGTTGCAAAGAATAGCGTGTTATGCACACGAATTCAAGTTATTCATCCCGATCGGGTTTTCAGCGACTGGTACAGCGTATCCCGGTTGATGCCCAAGTCACGGGCAATCACCGTCTTACGTTCCCCGGCAGCCACCCGCTGCCGGGCCTGTTCCACCTGCTCAGGCGTCAGCGCCCGCTTGCGGCCCTTGTATTTCCCAGCCTGTTTCGCCTTGGTAATTCCTTCGCGTTGGTTTTCCAAGTTCTGTGCCCGCAAGAACTCTGCCACTGCGCCCAACATGGTGAGCAGCAGCGTGTTCATCGGGTTGTCTTCGCCGGTGAAAATGACCCCCTCACGCTGGAACTCCACCCGCACGCCACGCCCTGAAAGATCAGTCACGATGCGCCGCAGGTCATCCACGTTACGGGCCAGGCGATCCATCGAGTGCACCACCACGGTGTCGCCCTCACGCACATAAGCCAGCAACTCCTGGAGCTGGGGCCGCTTGGCATTCTTGCCACTGGCTTTGTCTTCAAAGATTCTGTCCAGTTCCACGCCATCCAACTGGCGGGCGGTGTTCTGGTCGACGGTGCTGACGCGAATGTACCCAACTCGCTGTCCTTTTGCCATCCTTCCTCCAGCTTTGTCGGTTTAGGCTTTAGACATCCCCCGACACATGCCGGAATATAGCAAAACTGACCCTAAACCGACACCCAAACACCGATTCCATCGTCACCCAAGATTGCCGGACTAGGGTATACCCCAGAACGGCACAGATTAAGGGTCGCTCCGTTGTTAGCAGGCATACAAAGATGTAATATTGCACTCACTGGGGTCTGTGTCGCTTGCGGCACAGACCTTGGACATTTATGGCTCATCCTCAGTGACGCTTGGAGGCATACTCTTGAGGAAAATTGCGGCGTTGAGGAAGATGGCAGGATAACGGCTCATGATGTTTTGCAGACGTTCCCTACGCAATGGGAGGGTGCGGTCCATTCGGGGGTGTTTTAAGGTTCTTGTCACCAAGCGCAAAGTGAAACGATTTCACAAGCAACAGAGTAGAAATGTACCGCTTTCAGGCTGTGTCGGTACTTTTTGGGCCGATTTGGACGTGTTGGGT
Source organism: Deinococcus fonticola (assembly GCF_004634215.1). Classification (NCBI taxonomy): domain Bacteria; kingdom Thermotogati; phylum Deinococcota; class Deinococci; order Deinococcales; family Deinococcaceae; genus Deinococcus; species Deinococcus fonticola. The sequence goes on from NZ_SMMH01000046.1 coordinate 5,234, forward strand.
CACTCAGAACAGGTAGAAATCTACTGACTTGCTCCGAAGTACCGATGCCATTCGCACAAACGGCACTGCCCAGTTTTAACTCTTTGGCCTGTAAATAACGTCCCAGCAGCAGAATTCACTACTTTGCGTTTCGTGGCAGCTTCCTTAAAACACCCCCAAGTAACGAACTGTACCGCACTGTACCTTTGATGGAAGACGAAGCTGTTCCGACCGTCATCCAACTTGTTCAGGAACGTCTCCATGGGGATGGATATAGACGAGAATTTCAGCTCTTTCAGAGTCTGAGTGACATTCCTGGTTGGGTTCAGAAATTTCTGTCACACGACGTAAGTCGAGTCCGGATTCAAGAGGTGACAGCCCTGAGTGGGAATGACCTGTCGCGAATATCGAAACAGCTCAATAAGCATCACGAGTGGCAACCTTGATGATAGGGCGCCCATAAGACGTGTTGGCCGGGGTCACGTAATACTCCCTATTCCTGCTGCCAGTCTACCTTCACCCCGTGCTGGTCGAGGAGTTCCCGCACGCTCAGGTCAAGCATAGCCTGGTCGAGCCCTGCCGGATTGGTGGCTGTGAGCTTGACCTCCAGTTTCACTTGGCCCTTGGCATCTTGCAGGGCACTAAACAGGTCGAGCAGAGTAGGAATTTGCGGCAATGTGACATCGGGCAGGGTCAACCGCACTGTAGTGATTCCACGACCTTTTCCACCAGTACTAGTTCCATTGTTGGTGGCGCTTCCACCGCCTCCCTGTGTACCACCAACTGTGCCAGAGCCTTCGTCGCCGTCGTTTGCTTTTTCTCCTTCATTGCCCGGTTCTGGCTTGGGCCGTGGGAGAGTGCCGGGCCGTGCCAGCTTATAGATGTCGTTGAAGAACACGCCTCCATCGTCAATGGGGTTCTTGCGGTCATAGATGTTCTTGACCTCACCACCTACAAACTGTCCCATTTCGAAGAGGCCCTGCCCAATGCCGCGCACGATGGCCGACTTGATGGCCGCTTCAGACTCCACGAATGGCAAGTGTGGCAGGCGTGTAAAGTACTCCTTGAGCTTGTTCAGCTCTAGGTAGGGCTCATCGCCTGGCCAGAGCTTCCAGGGCCCCTGCAGAAGCAACGCCGGGTCAATGGCACTGATGAGCAGGTCTTCCTGGCGCAGAACGTCAGTGACTGCGCCTTCCAGAGTCGCCTTCGTCTTCGCATGCGCGGTGATGTCGATAACCCGCCACACACTCTCGCCGTTATCGCCCACGCTGGGCATGTAGAGGGCCGTGTAAGCAGCCTTAGTGAGACTGGGTACCATATCCGTCTGCTTAGTCAGGCGCTCTTTCAGGTCAGACTTTTGCTCCGGGCTGAGGGTGAGCGTCTTGTCCTTCTCGATGTCCTGCAAGGCTAGCAGGGTGCGGGCCGCATCCACAGCGCGGGTGAAGTCGCCGCCCTTGCCGAGCAGATAGACCAGCGTGTTCTTCTGGATGCGTGGGCCACCGCCGACGTTCTGCTGGATGCTGCTGAGTTTGCGTTCGTAAGCATCTTTGTCGTCCAGAGAGGCATCCGGCCCCAGGAGCACCAACTTGAAACCAGGGCCATCTGGTACATCCTTCTGATTTTCCGGCCACACGAAGGGCTTGAAGAGGCCGGAACCAGCGACCTTCTGTACAGTGTCTCGCACCAGTGTCTCGGCTCGTTCACGCTTCACCTGCGCGGTGCGGTCAGCCAGCACGCTGTTCAGGTTGGCCTGCGCCTTGAATACATAGTTCCCGTTGGCGTGCATGTAGTACAGGCGGTTCTTGAGTCGGTCCAAGGCATCCGTGACCAGCATGGGCGTGATGCCTTCGGGGTGGAGCAGGGCCAGATTCAGGCTCGGCTTGGTGATGCCTTTGCGGTCGCTGCCGGAGTGAGAGGCCATGAACACCGCACTGGCAACCGTCTGAGCCAGGCGGAACTTGGCGTAGTTGCCACCCTGTTCCTTGTCAATCTGATAGGAACGGCCATTAGGCGCACTGAGGTCGCTGGCAAGCGCCCCGCCCCACTCGGCGTCCTTGAGGGTCTGCGTGACCGTCGCCTGCATTTCGCCTTCCTCAAGACCCACATCACCAAGCGAAATGAGCGGGCGAGCTGCACCAGAGAGGTAACCGTGCTCGATGACGCGAGCCAGCAGGCGCAATACCCCGCGAGTCTTCTGGAAGCTCTGCATACTGCCCCACTGCTCGTACAGCAGGTCAATCAGCTCTGGGTGGAAAGGGAACGCCCGCATCATTTTCTTGCGGTACTCGGCGGTGCGGGCCTCGTTCGGCAGGTCGTCCTTGTGCTCGTCGAAGAGACGGCTGTACTCGGCAGCCACCTGCTCGGCAGCTTTCTGGTTGATGCTGTCGAACAGGCGGCGGCGAATGACCTCGTAAATTTCCTCGCCCTGCACTGGCACACGCACGGCCTGCACACGACCGAAGATTTTCTCCAGGCGCGAGAACACTTCCGGGGCTTCCTGATGGTCGTAATACTCGATGTGAGACTCAGGGAAGGTCGTCACAAGTGCCACGCCTTCCACTCCTGCCACGGCCTCAGTGAGGCTCTGGAGGAATGCGAAGGTCTGGGCCTGAAGGGTCGTGCCCTCGACACGCTTGCCTGCGGCTTTGACCTGATAGACCAGCAGCTCGTCCATCAGAATCAGCGAACTACACTTCTGGCTGCGCACCAGATTGAATAGCTCAATCAGCCTGTCCTTGCTGGGTGCGATGCCGGACTCATCGGCATCACTCAACAGTTTGTAGCCCTCTTTGCCGCCGAGCTGATAAGCCATTTCGCCCCAGAGAGTCCGCAGGCTCAGGCCATCCACCCTATGGCCGTTAGGGTCAAGCTGAGTCCCGACCAGCACGGCGACTTTGGCGCGGGGGACATCCTGCAATTCGGCAGCCTTGAGAATGGCGGCGCGGTCGGCGTCCTCGATGTCGGCGTGGTGCTTGACCAGGTGGTACAGGGCAATCAGGGCGTGCGTCTTACCGCCCCCGAATGGCGTGCGGAGCTGCACCACCGACTCCCCGCCTGTCCCGGCCAGCCGCTTGAGGGTATCGGCCAGTACAGCGGTCAGTTCCTTGGTCAGATAGGTCTTCCTGAAGAACAGGTCGGCACGGCGGTATTCCAGGGGCGCACTGCCATCGTCACGCACCACATCGTCCAGCTTGGCGGCAAATGTGTTCTCGTCGAACTGGCCTTTGCGGATGTCCTCGTGGGGCTGGGCGTTCTTCCACCAGGGCTGAAGTGCGGGGTCATTCACGACATTGGCTTTCTGCTTCTCGGATTTGGTGCCCGTCAGGATGTCGTCGCGCAGCGCCTTGACCTCGGCGGCCTTCTTGTCCTCGTTCATCAACACCAGCAGCCGCGCCATGTTGTCCAGTGCGCGGTATGCGTCGTCATCTTCCACCAGTTTCTGGTGGGCGTAGTCGTGCCGGACATCCGCGATTTCCTGTGCCCAGGTCACGGCTTTGCTGTGCTGGTTACCGAAGAGAGGCTTGAAAATGTCCTTCTGACGCAGAATCACATCCCCAAAGTGGGTCACATCAATCAGGTCTTCGGGCGCTTTAAGCTTTCCCGCCTGCGACAGCGACTCGATGGTGCTTTTGACGTTGCTCTGCTTGGCCGGGGTCAGCGACTCCATAAACGCTTCGAACCACGCCTGACCGCTGCCGTACTGTACCTTCAGCTTGCGCGGCACATAATCCCGCACAGCGTCGGCGTAACTGAATATGGCTTTGCCGAATGCTTCCTGTACTGCGCTCATGCCTGTCCTCCAAAGAGCGTCTCAAGGGGGTTGCCACTGGGCTTGGGCAGCCCTTCGCGGATGGTCAGCAGCTCGTGCAGCGCTCGCCCGTCGTCCACGCCGTCTTGCACTTCGGCCAGCGCCTGCATGGTCTGCCAGAACGCTTCCTCCGGCAAGTACCCCACCGCACTCAGGTAATCCGCCACCGCCTGCCGACTCCCACCACCCAGCAACGTCACGGCCTTGTGCATCGCATCCACCATTGGCACCTTCTCGCCCGATTTGCTGAGGCCCAGCGCTTTGTCCTTGCTGCGGGCCTTGAGACCCTGCACGGTGGCTTTCTCGCCCTTGACCACTACCAGACCGCTGTCCTGAATATCCGTAAGCTCGCGACCCACCGACTGAGCCAGCTTGCGGGCCTCATCAGACGGCAACTCCGGGCCGTACCCCCATAACGACAGCAGAGCAAACTGCGTGGGTGCATCCACCGCCCCCATGCTCTTTGCGCCCAGCACCTGCCCCAGCGCGAACTCCATGACAATCTTGCGAACCTCATCGAGGAACTCGCCCACCGACACCACTTCACCCGACACGCGCCGCACCTCATCGTGCCGGCTATACGCCTCCAGCCCCGGCCCAATGGCCGACATGAAGAAATCCGCCCCGCGAATCCCAGACGCCCAGAACTCTGCCAACTGAGGCTGAATCGCCGCAATCATGTCCCGACGAACATCGTTGAAGTAGCCAACCCCGCCCGCCGTGCGCTTGGTGCAGTTAAGGAAAGTGGACGAGGCAAGCGCGGCTGCATTGTGAGAGACTGTTCTTCCTTGCATTTCCGTCTTTAACGGCCAACTTGCCTGAACTAAGAATCCCGCCTTAATAAGTGCAGCTATTAAAGTTTCCCAAGCTTCTGTAGATTTATGAGCAAAAACAATCGTAGCCTCTCCGCTCTCTTTAAGCACTCTGTGCATCTCAGAGAAGGAATTGGACATTAATCTCTCGTAATAAAGCTTCGCCGCCTCTCTATCGCCATTATGCCGAGAAGGATTCTGAACGATTTCTCCCGATTTTGGAGTTAGGGGAGTTCTAAAGTGTAGCGCAAGCGATGCGGGTACATTGATTTTGAGCCAGACATAGAAATAGTCAGAAAGTCCAGAATAAGGCACTGCATCATAATATGGCGGGTCGGTAATAATAGCGTCTATGCTCGAATCTTCCAAAGGAATTTTTTCTGCTGAACCCCTTAGTATGGTTGCGTAGTGTGAAGAGCTTCTAGCTGCGAAGTCATTGGCCTTACTAACCCAGCCGACTGCACTCTGCCAGTCACCAGTAGCATTTCCAATTGGATTTGCTTCTACGTAATCCCAGAGCATAGATATTGACTGCCGCGCAAAAACTCCCTGTATCTTCTCTCTACCATTCTCCCAGCGACTAAAGCTTGAGTTTGAGTTTGCAAGTCTATCGAAAGATACAGCCAACTCAGTCTTGACTGCATCCTCGTAACCCGTATCTTCTGAGTCTAATTTTACAGAAGAAATTAGTTTAGAAAAAATAGACAGCGAAACCTTCTGTCTTTCTGTAAAGAATTGACTCCATTTCTTAAATCCATATCCTCTGACTCTAACTGCGCTGTTTCTCCAAATTTTCTCATCGGGGATGTCTTCTTTTGGGTATCTCGCTTCATTCAATCTCTCAAGTGTATTAAATTTATCCTTCGCTGTTTGCAGTGCGGCAAAATCCAATTCATTTGGAAGACGATATCCACGCCCATCTTCAGTAAAAGATTGAGTCACTACGCATAGCAGCCTGTCACCAAACCCCCTGTCTTGCGCTTGATTTTGAATATCTGATTTTGTGGTTGAAGCTGTACAGATGGGGCAAATTACCGTAGCATCAGTAACGCTACCTTCTTCAGGCCACTTCGCGCCTTTTTCGGGTGTTACTAAGGAAAAAGTCAATTCATTATCGTTTATCATTGGCTGAAGAGCGTATTTCTGCCTTGAAGTGTTTGATATCCAGTAAGTCTTCAGCATTGGCACTTCAGCCCGACACCCTGGGTTGGAGCATGTGACCGTCCTTGCCCACAAATAAGCCAACGGGATTCGTCCATCCGGCTCAGATGGATAAATGTCTTGTAATTCTTCTCTAGCTTTTTCCAGCACCCATTCGCCCCAGTAGCGGACATCGGTGGCGAGGGGGTTCTGCCGGTACGCTTTGGCCCATTCGCCGTCGCTGTCGTCTCCGAACATGGAGACCTGCTTACTGGCCTTGCCTTTGTTGGCCTTGCTGGCTCTGGCGGTGGCGCTGGCGACGGCCTGCTGGTCTTTTTCGCGGATGTACTCCGGGACGGGGCGGCTGTTCGGCTGGCCGTACTTCTGCGGGAATTCCAGCGTGGCCTTCTGAATGATGTGCGCGACGGGGTTCAGGTCAAGGCTGTACACTTCGCAGCCCAGGCGCAGGGCCTCAAGGGGAATGGCCCCGCCACCGCCGAAAGGGTCGAGGACTTTGGGGGGAATGCCGCCGTTGGCTTCCAGCACGCGCCTGCGGGCCTCCAGGATGTCGGGGCTGTTGCCGTCCTTGACCGCTTCCCAGGGCACGATTTTCTTCACCAGTTCGTAGTTCTCATCGGTATCCGGAACCAGGGTGGCGAACACGGCGGCGCGACTCGCGGCGAGCGGGCGGCGTGCCCACCAGATGTGCAGCGTGGAAATGTGACCGTGCCGGATGCTTTTCTCGCGTGCCGACTCGGTGCTGACCTCGTTGAGTGGCAAGCGGTGTTCAATCAGTCGTTTGTAAGCCATGTGTTTTCCCAGAATAACGGGCGGGAGCAAACGATCCTGTCACCTTTTAGGAAAACGACACTTGGTGTCGGGCTGCACGTCATGACCGTGTGACAGTTCCTATGGGAGAGTGCAGTTCCATGAAAATGAACGTCTCAAAAGCTGCGGCTGCCTTTTTCGCTCTCACGACGGTTGGTCTGCTGGGTTACGCCACGGGTCAGTCACAGGCCAATACGAACACCTTCCGGGTGACGGACATCCGGTACGACGAGAGCATGGGGACAAAATTACCCCTTCCAACGTTCCCGAAGAACTGGAAGCTCATCAGTGTCAGCAATGGCGAGAAGGCCAACTCAAATACCCTCTGGTTTCAGTCGGCTGATGGAAACGTTTACATGCTGTCGGGATTTACGACTTATGGGCAGTTCATCATCGACGGCACAGCGGAAAAGCTGAACGCCCGCTGAGACGAAAGTCGCATTACGGCCTGCCCAGTTTTGAGTAGGCTGTTGTCGTTTGGTGGGTCAGGTGGGTTTCCGAGTTGGAGAGGGGTGCGCGTCGAGAATGGGATGTTGCAGGTTGTTGCACCTGACCCGAATTCGTACCGGAATTGCCGCACTTTCGATTTTTAGCCGTGCCCGGCTGACACGCTAAAACGCTAGCGTGTTCGTTAGCTTGCCAGTATCAACACTGGTGCTGATACCCGAATTCAACCCGAATTCAACCCGAATTCGTTTCGGGAAGAATGTAGTGTGCCGCCTGTCCACGTCCAACCAGCACAATCTTTTTCTCGTTACGCAGGCGCTGGAGCAGGTATTCGGCCCGGCCTTTCTCCATCCGGTTTTCCTTAATGACCTCACTCCGCTTCACCCGGCCATGTTCCCGAATACGGTTGATAACCCATTGTTCATCGGCATCCGTCTCGGCCTGCTTACGGCGCTCATACTCGTCAAGCTGATTGAGTTCCTGGTATACAGCGCTACTCAGGTGGTAAGTCGCGTTGCGGCCTGAACGTCGGCGTTCCACCAGGCCCCAGTCCAGCAGTTCCTCCAGAATGTTCCGGCACTGGGCTTCCTCGACGTTCGCCAGTGGAGCGGCTTCCTGCGCGGACAGTTCCCTGGCCTTGGAGAGGTGGTGCATGACCATCAGGTGTCGCCAGTCCATCGTCTGGTGTTCGTCCTGAGCGCGAATGACCATTTCCACGAATCGGACATCGGCCTCACCACCAGGAATGGCCACGCTGACGCTGTTGCCGTCGCTCTTGTATTTCGGTGCTGGTCGCCCAGAACTCAGGACATCCCCGAAGATGCGGGGCACGCCGCGTCCAGTGCGTTCGACCAGGCCAAGGCGTTTGAAAATATCGGCAAGGAGAGGGTTACGGGGTGTGGGCTGGGCGTAGAGCAGGTTCTGCACGGTGATGCCGTCCATGAACGCACCAGGGCTGGTGATGTTCAGTTGGTCGCCCTTGAACTGGAAGTACACGGCGTTCAGCAGCGTGTAATCCCGGTGAACCAGGGCGTTGGCGAAGGCTTCACGCACCGCCCGCTCCGGGTATTGCGGCACAGCCATGCGCTCTAGACCAAAACGCAATTCCTTCTGCGGGTTGCGGTTCAGGAAGAAGTTCTCGTACAACTCCCAGACGCGCAGCAACGGTTCACGGTAGAAGTCATTGGCTGTTACGTCCTGGTCGGCCTCCAGTTGCTGGAACCCCACCTCATGCCCAGGAATGTAGGCGCGAATGGCGGCAATGTCGCCCGCCACCAGAATGCCCGCCACGGTAGGGTAAATTTCCTTCCCTTCGCGTTGCACCAGTCCCAGCGCATCGGCCAGGGCGGCATTATCCAGTTCCAGCAGGGCTTTATCCGCCTGCGGTTGCCTCCGCACAAAACCACGAATACGGTCAAATTCGGCCAGCGACAGGGCGTCGAATCCCAGGTCACGAATAGGTTGCTGCGTGTGGTCATACTGGCGCTTTACCGCCAGCAAGGCAGGGATTTCATGCGGGTAGATGGTGGCGCACTCCGGGTTTCCCCAGGAATCGAACCGACGTTTTAACATGCGCCCCTGACTGGTAGATACCAGGGACGATGCTTTGCTGACCTGAATGACGGCTACAGCCCCATCCGAAGTAATCACGATTTCCGCCTGCACCTCCGGCCTAGAGCTGCCTTGCAGGACATTACGAAGGTAGGCACTGATGCCGTTTGCAGGTCTACCCTGGTGCTTGGCGTGCAGACCAGTGATGGTGCCACCATCCTCCACGCCTAATAGCAGTGCTCCACCCTCGGCATTCGCCAGGCAGACGACGGCGTCCTGTAGTTCCTCATCTGAAAGGCCGCTTTTCTGACCAGGCGAGTCGCTCTTAAACTCGACAGAGAGGGTTTCGCCACCAGCAATCAATTGTCGGAGTTCCTGCTCAGTCATTACGCTCCAGAATACTGGCCGTTCACAGCAGGCGCTGACGGGCGCGTACCTGCTGCATAGCCTGTACCAGACCATCATCGGGGTCGTCCTGGTTCACCAGCGGGATGAAGAACTGGGCGCTGATGCGGAAGGGGTCGCGGCCCATATAGTCATCGAAGGCGGCCTGGGCGTCAATGGTGGCCTTCTCCGGGGTAGAGGCCAGCGGCCTGTTCTTCTCGCTCAGGAACTGCTGAAATGCCTCTCTGAAGCGGTGGCCGAAATTCTCCCGCAGGTGGGGCCGCTCGGTGGCGAGTTGCTGCTCGAAGCGCAGACGGGCCTGAGCTTCAACTTCGCCAAGGAAGCCCTTGACCAGCTCCATGTCCTCCAGCCGGAGCACATATAGGCCACGCGCACCGGGAACATCCTCCAGCAGTTGGTTCAACTTGCGGCGCTCCGTGCGCAGAAAACGCTGGAATTGCTGGGCAAGCTGGGAAACATCGGGGTCAACGTACTCCACGCTGGGGTACTTCACGCGGTTCGCTTGAGCCTGTGAGCTGGCGTGGCCCAGGGATTCCGGGGTCATGCTGTATTGGCCGGTTAGCAGACGGAAGGACAGCCGTACCGCTAGCACGCCGGGCTGGGAGTGGCTTATCAGCATTTCTGCGAGCTTCTGGCGCTCCTCGGCAAGGTGGTCAATTTCGCGCTGGAGGTCGCCAAGGTCAAAGGGCTTGCTGTTCTGCCATAGGTACTCCAGCGCGCTTAGAGCTTTTTGCGTCAGGGGATGGGGACCGCTCATGGCTTCCACCTGCTTGCTGTGCGCTGTGCCCGCCTCACCCCGGTTACTGAGGTTGGCACTGCCGAGCCACAAGACGCCCTGCTGGTTATACTCGCGGGCGTAGACCTTGGCGTGAAGGGTGGGCATGCGCCTGACCTCCACACCCCACTCCAAGTACGCCTTGACTGCGCTCACGTCTGACAGGCCTCTCAGAAAGTCCTCGGCACATCCACGGATGAGCAGTCGGTCCCCCCTCTGTACGCTGCCAAGCAAATCGGCATGCCGCGTCGTGAGCCAGGGTGAGAACAGCCACCGTCGGCCCGGCCCATCCAAGTCTGGCACGGCGGCCCGCCAGCCTTCAGCAATACGAATCAGGTCAGATGCAGGCTTGGCTACGCTATGGCCTGCCGGGACGAGAACCGTGTCGAAGAGACTTTGCTGGTCACTCATGCTTGCTTGAGTTCATATCACAGGGGTTGTTGAAACGGCTCGCATAATGCAGGTCAAGGACTCGGTGCAGGAGTTAATGTGGGACATGCTAAAAAACGATGACTGGTTCACACTGGCACAATGAGTCTTGTGCGGGGATTATTACGCCTGGTCACATCAACTCGTTGTGGACTGGGGCGTCCGTCGTGACTATCAGTGCCCAGCAGCTTCGTTCCCTCATTGTGACCTTTCCAAATCGCCAGCCGTTAACCGCCGTGGCCATCCAGGAACGGCTTGATGGGGGATGGTCAGACGAACAGGCTCACCTTGATGGCTGGCTCGCTGAGTATGACGACCCTGGGTATTACAACCGGGCTGGGCATAACTATGATGCAAAGTACTTCTACAACCATTTTCAGGACGGATATGGTCTCATGTGGCTGGCTGAAGCTGTAGGCGTTGACCGGTCAGTATTGGAGCAGGGTGCCAGCGCTATGTGGGGGTGTTTTAAGGAAGCTGCTACCAAGCGCAAAGTGAGGAGTTTCACGAGTCAGACAGGGAAGCGACTGATGACCCGCTCGTACTCCTTCTGTGCTTCGCCCAGAGCGAGCCGCGAATACACTTCCAAAGACTGGCGTGAACTATGTCCGCTGTAGGGCTGGATCAGAGCATCATCAATGCCCTGTTTTTTCAACCAGGTCAGCAGATAGTGTCTAAGCTTATGGGGGCTGATGTTGCGCTCAATCCCGGCCTCCGCGGTGTAGCGCTCCAGCATCCGGCGGATGCCCCGGTCACTGTAATGCCGTTTCCACGACGACTCAAACAGGTAATTGCCGCCCCGCTGCTTGCGGTGTTCGATGTGCAGCGCAAGTGTTTCCCTGAAGCCCAGCGGGAACGGCACAATTCGATCCTTGCTTCCCTTCCCCAGATTCACCCTCATTTGGCAAGCCTCTAAGTCAACGTCGTTTAGCCTGATTGCCACCAGTTCCGACACACGAACACCTGTGTACAAGAAGGTTTTGATCAAGACCAAGTCAGCGGTGCGGCGCGTGCGCCACACCGCCTGATACAGCACACGCACTTGTTCTTCAGTCGGCACCCAAGGTAAGCGTCGTGAGGATGTCGGCACTTCCACTTCCAGTTCCGCCCTCAGGTGTCTGAAAACGTCTTTCAGGTAGGCATAATCTGGTCGTTCCGCCCGCAGCAGTTTCGCCACTTCACGGGCTTTCTTCTTGGCACTTGTGCGCCTGGTCATACCGACAGTTTGAGCCTGTGGCCTGACGGCCTGACAAACTTTATGAGAGAGGACGTAAAACCAGCGTCCAGCCGACTTCCAGCAACGTAATGGGGTCAGAGCATTTCTTCTTCCGTTTGCCCAGAGGTTCTGGATCAGGCCCACCTGG
>NZ_SMMH01000047.1:0-15000 GCF_004634215.1 Deinococcus fonticola
AGCGTTCACCCTGAGCCAGAATCAAACTCTCCAAATAATGGTTTCAAATCAGCCCAAGGGCTGTATTGAACAAGTTGATCCAAGGTCAGTCTTCACTTCGCTTGGCTTGCCCCGTAGGGCTTGTGTGTGAACCCGAAGGTTCCTTGCGCGAATCTGGAGCCGACCTCGCGGTCAGCCGCTCGCTCACCCTGTCGGGTGTTCCTGCTCTCGCTTTTGCTGCTCTTCTTTTTTCATTCTGCTCGCCTCGCGTTCGAGGCTCAGAAACTATACGGGCCTGGCTTCAATCTGTCAACTGCCCTGCAGAGGTTCCGATCTTAATGTTCGTGCACCCTCTAGCCCCCCTTGGAAATTACCGCTTCAGCAGCACTGTTTCCTGAATTTTCAGGCCTTGCTCTAGCGCTGTGCGGGCATGCCCGCGGGCAGCCTCCAGATCATGGTCGCGGTAGTTGCCGCACTCCAGTTCACTGACACCGGGAATTGGGCGGTCATGTCCGGCAGTGTCCTTCAAGGCGGCTTCAAACGCTTTCAGGATGCCTTGCTCGTCGGGCTCACCGATAACCGCCATGTACATGCCAGTGCGGCAGCCCATCGGTGACACATCCACCACGTCTTGCACGTGGTCACGTAAATAACCCGCCAGCAGATGCTCGAGCGTGTGAATGGCGGCGGGATCGATGGCGCCCTGGTTGGGTTGCAGCAGGCGCAGGTCGTACTTACTGATGGTATCGCCACGCGGAGTTTTCTTCGTTCCGGCGAGGCGGATATAGGGGGCTTTCACTTTGGTGTGATCCAGATCGAACGATTCCACGTTTGCCATGCCGGTATTATCGCGCTGCACAGGCGCACAGACCAGTCGGCGTTTCTCTCATCGGCCCCTCCTCTATACTGCGCGGCGTGTCTCGTACCGGCCCTTCCCGTTTTCCAGTGTGGTTTCCCATCGTCCTGGCAGGTCTCCTGATCGTGGCAGACCAGGCGCTGAAAGCGTGGGCACTGGCCAACCTGAAGTTCGGAGAGTCGCCGATTCCAGTTATTCCTGGGCTGCTCGACTGGGTCTTGACGTTCAATACAGGCGCGGCCTGGAGCATGTTCAGCGGCAGCGCGAAAATTCTGGCGGTGGGCCGGCTGCTGGTGGGTCTGGGGATTCTGGTTTATCTGTACGTGCGGCCTCAGCCCCGTTTCCTGACGGTCGTGCTCTCGATGATCTCTGCCGGGGCCATCGGCAATGCCATCGACGGCATCCTGAAGGGCCAGGTCACCGATATGATTCACGCGCCGTTTCTAAGTGCTATTACCCGCCTCATCAACGGCTCCAGCTTTCCGATTTTCAATCTGGCGGACAGCTGCGTGGTGATCGGTACAATTCTGCTGCTGGTGGCCAGCCTGCTTCCCGACAAGAAGAGTTCACCGGCCACACGCCAGCCATAAAAAACCCCCTCCGGTTGGAGGGGGATTCTAACGGGTTATACCGTTCAGCTCAGGCTTTTGCGGCACTTGCTGCACACGCGAATGCGCAGGCTCACGCCGTTACGGGTCACGTTCAGGGGTTGCAAGTTGGGCTTCTGGCTGCGCTTGGAGACCCCGGTCACTTTACGTCCTACCCCGCCAGCTGCGCGGGCCTTACCACGGCGGATGACCGAGTTAACCACGATCGGCCCCTTACCGCACACTTCACATACTTTCGCCATGTTGATCGCTCCTTCTTGAGTCTGAACCGTGCTTTTTCCCGTTCGCGCACCCTTTTTGCGGGCGTCGGCGAGGCCGGGCGAGGCCAGACAAGCCTTCCGACTGTAGCACAAGTCAGGCCTCGACAAAAGAGGCCCATCCACCAAGCAGAAAGAGCCACGCACGAAAAACCGGATTCCACTGGGGAACCCGGTCAAGGTAAAGTTGCTGGGGGTTAGCGCAGGATACGCAGGGCCTTGAGGATAGCGATCAGGACGACGCTACCGATGGTGCCCCAGATGATGCTGCCCAGCAGACCGTTGAAGTTGGCGCCGAGGGGCAGCAGGCTGCCGAAGAGGAAGTTGGCGAGTACCGCACCGACGATCCCGATGATGATGTTGGCGAATGCGCCCTGCTGAGCGTCCGTTTTCATGATCATGCTAGCCAGCCAACCGCAGAGTGCGCCAATAATAATTGCTCCAAGCCATCCAGTCATTGTGTTTCCTCCATTCAGTCGATGAGTTGATTGCGTGCAACGACGTTCGCTGTCGAGGTCGAGCGCAGTCCGTTGTGATGGCACAATGAGACTTGCCTGCCCCCACTAATGTGCATCGACGCACTTTCTGAACAGGTGGGCAAGATACCGAGAGCCTACGCCAATTTTGCGTTAAGAACGCCATGAGAATTTCTCCTCAATCCACTCATTTATGGAATTTTTAAAGGCCTAGCACAGCGTAAATTGCGGCTTTGAGCAACGCGTTGTGTTCAGGCCTTTGTCTCAACTTTCTAGTCTGAGAAAACGTGAGGCGCGTTAGCATAAGCCCCATCCTGTTGTCCCTGGAGGCCCCAGTAACCATGCGCCCATCACACGCCCTTTTTCGTTCAGAGTTGTTTACCGTGCCGCTGCTCGGGGTTCCGGCACGGTTGCTGCGGGCCGGGTGGCCCCAGGCATGACCACCCCCGCTTTTACCGTGCGGGCGCCGGCGTCCAGCGCCAACCTGGGACCGGGCTTCGATAGCCTGGGCCTCAGCGTGCCGCTGTTCACCACCCTGCACGTCACGCCGCAGGCCACCACCGAAGTCGTCCCACGCGGCGAGGAACTGGCCGCCACGCCCGCCGACGAGAGCAACTACATCTATCAGGCCATGCGGTTGGCGGCCAGACGCGCTGGGCGCAACCTGCCCCCGGCCCGCATTGAAATAGAGACGGAAGTGCCGCTGGCGCGTGGCCTGGGTTCCAGTGCAGCGGCGCTGGTGGCCGGTGTGGTGGCCGGCAACGAACTGCTGGGCCGCCCCCTGCGCGACGAGGATGTGCTGGACGTGACTGCCCGCGAGGAAGGCCACCCGGACAACGTGGCCCCGGCGCTGTTCGGCGGCATCGTGATCGCCACGCTGGACAAGCTGGGTACGCACTACGTGCGTCTCGACCCTCCTGCGAATCTGGGGGTGACTGTCCTGATCCCTGACTTTGAACTGTCGACCAGCAAGGCCCGCGCCGTGCTACCCAAGGAGTACAGCCGCGCCGACGCCGTTCACGCGCTCTCACACGCCGCACTGCTGGCGGCGTCCCTGAGTGTGGGACGGCTCGACCTGCTGCGCCACGCCATGCAGGACTACATTCACCAGATCTGGCGAGCCCCCCTGGTGCCGGGCCTCAGCGACATTCTGGAAGACGCGCACCGGTTCGGGGCACTGGGCGCGGCCCTGAGTGGCGCTGGCCCCACCGTACTGTGCTTCCACGACACGCGTGAACCCACCCTTCCTCTGCACGAGTACCTGCACGGCGTCATGAACCGTAACGGCCTGACCGGGCGCGTTCTGGATCTTCCCATCGACACGGCGGGAACCGTGGTGACCCGTCACTCCTGAGGGCCGTCGCGCACCAGGAAGATGCCAGTCAGGTAGTGTTCCTCGCCCCCTGCCGGGCGACTGAGGTAAGGCTCTAGAAGTTGAACGAGTTGCCGCTGCAAGGTTCGGGCTTCCTGCCGCGTGAGTTTCAGCAGGTTCCAGCCCGAGAGCATCAGGGGCGAGGCATCAGAGAACTGTTCCAGCAGCTCGCCTTCAGCGGAAGTGATCGAGTAGTACCGCTCGCCGGAAGGCAGCAAGCCCGTGCGCGTGCCCCAGCCGGGAGGCAGTTCGCAGCGCAGGGTATGTGCAAGGTTGGTATTGAAGCGCTCCAGATGGGCCTGACGGTTGAGCTCCCCGATCTGTTCCAGGCCCAGCACGCTGAACGGCACGAAGAACTCCGCCGGGGCGCAGTAGTAGCGGATGGCGCGCCCGGCCCGCTTCACCTGCCGGGTTTCTTGCAGCAACTTCAGGGCCACAAAGCGCCTGGCAATTTTGTACATGGCGGGCACACTCAGGCCCAGTTGCGCCGCCGCGTCCGTGATACTTATTTCGCGGCCCATGAACGGGGCAAGCCGCCTCAGCTGCGTGCGGTCGGTAATGATCCGCGCCTGTTGCAGGTCGGAAATCACGACGGCTTCACTACTTCCCTGGCGGCCTTGCATGGAAAACAGCTTACTTCCTACGCTGAAACCATGAGACGCCACCTGATTCCTTCACTGACCTTATGGCTGCTTGGTTCGCTCCTTCCTGTTCAGGCCCTGGGGGGGAGCGCGGCCATCACCTCCAGATCCCTGACCCTCACGCTAGGCGACACCACCAGCAAGGCCGAACTGCTGTTGCCAGCAGGCAGCACGAAAGCGCCCCTGGTGCTGCTGATTCAGGGCACCGGGCCGGAAGACCGGAACGGCAGTTTCGTCACCTTCAGCGGCGTGCAGCAGGGTTCCCTGGGACAACTGGCCAATGTCCTGGCGGGGCAGGGGTTCGCGGTCATGCGGTTCGACAAGCGGTACGCTGCGCTGACCTTCGACCCGAAAACCGCCCAGGCGGCGCAGGCAAGTTACGAGAAACTGAGCATGAAAGACCTGCTGGCCGACGCCCGCACTGCCCTGAATACTGCCAAGATGCAACCGGGCGTGGACAGCAGCCGGGTCTTCGTGTACGGCTGGAGCGAGGGCAGCATTCTTGCCGCCCACCTCGCTCTGGAAACTGGGGCAAAAGGCCTGATCGTGCAGGGGCCAGTGCTGGACAGTTACGCGGCCACCTTCACCAGGCAGTTCGGGCGGGTGGGCCTGAAGTACCTCAGCGCCTACGCCAAAGACGGCAAGATCGACCTGCAAGGCGTCATGGCGGCCCTGATGGGTCCGGGCAGTGGATTGGCCCGCACGCAAGCTCAACTGCTGCTGGCCCTGGACAGCACGCCGGACAACCCCAAGCTGAACACTTACTTCGATGCCAACAGGGACGGGCGGCTTGACCTGAAAGGTGAAGTGCTGCCTGCCCTCCAGGTAGGCTACCCGCAACTTCTGGACGGGTCGCCCAAGTACGGCGCGGTCGGCGGCCTGCCCGTCCTGGGCAAGCTGGCCCCGAAACTGCGGATGCCGGTGCTGATTCTTCAGGGCGAAAACGACGGCAACATCGACCCCGATGACGCGAAGAAGCTGAGTGCCCTGCTCCCGAAAACAAGCACGCTGAAACTGTACCCCGGCCTGGGCCATAGCCTCGGCAAGGCCGCTGACATCACGCAGGACAACTTCGCCCCCATGGAAACCGCGCCGATGAACGACATGGCGCAGTGGTTGAAAACCCTGAAGTGAAGGAATTTATCGGAAGGTTCGGCCACCCAGCAGCGCTTCCACCCCTTTCAGGTAAGCCTCGAAGGCGGCACTGAATTCGGGGGTGTCGTTCGGCCGACCGTCGGCCAATGGGTCACTGTTGCTGCCGCTGGCCTGCACATCGACATGGCGATCCTTGAGGCGCAGCGACCATTGGGTGCCATTCATAACCCGTGAATTAAAGTACTTTGGTCGCCAGCGCGAAACGCCAGCTCTTTCAACAGCACTCCGGAAGGCTTGCCATTGCGCTTCTGTGGGACGAAGGGTGGCGTGAACAGTCGTTTTTCCGTGTCCACGCACGGAGTAGCGAAGTTCCCTGCCGTTCCAGTCCACGGTGTAGCTCTGCCCCAGAAATCCACCTATGTAAGCCGTGAATTCCTGCGGAGCTCCTCTCGCGGCCTGGGCCATGCAGAAGACCGAACAACAGCCCAGGACTGTCGCCAGCATGATCCTCTGCATGGTCACGACCCCCTACTTCTTGCTGAGTTCCCGGATAAATGTGCCGGTAAAGCCGAAGCTGCGCATGGGGTTGAAGGTGGCGGACGTCACTCCCTTCAGGTTGCTGCGAAGGGCACGGACGCCCGTGTCGGCGGGCAGCACGATGTAGGGGCTCTGCTCGTAGGCGAGGTCAGCCACCTGCTTGTACAGCTTGCCCCGCCGGGCCGGATCGGTGGTTTGCTTGGCCTGCTCGATCCAGCGGTCGGCGCCCGCATCCTTCCAGTTGTTGGTGGGGTAGAAGAACCCTTTAGAGCTGTAGAAGGTGGTCATGAAGTTGTCCGGGTCGGCGTAATCCGCGCCCCAGCCCATAGGAATCATGACTTCCTCGGACTTCTGGAATTTCGCGCTTTGCTCCGACCAGGGTTCCACGTTGATGTTGATGCGGAATCTGGGGTTCAGGGCTTCGACATTCTGTTTCAGGAGTTCCAGCGCGACCTGCCCCAGGACATGCCCGGTGCGGTAGTTGGCATTGATGACGAAGCCGTTTTGCCACACCTGGCCGTCCCAGGCTTTCTTGAAGTACTCGGTGGCCTTCACGGGGTCGTAGGTGTAGGTTCTGGTGCCCGCCGAGTACCCGGGGAAGCTGTCTGGGAGCAGCATGGTGCGCACGGTGCCTTTGCTGCGCAGCACATCCCGGTTGAAGCGGTCGTAATCGAAGGCGTAGGCCATGGCCTTGCGGACGTTCACGTCACTGAAGAAATTGGCGGGGATGCCTTTGCCATCCAGTTTGCCGCTGCCCAGGGCGCTGGCGGACTTGACGTTGTTGTTCATGAAAAGGCCCTGCACGCCGGTGATGGGCAGGTTGTCCAGGATGACCACGCCCGGTTTCCCGCGCAGCTGCGCGTCCACGTTCGAGCGCGTGCCCGCTTCGATCAGGTCGGCGTCGCCTTTCAGGAAGGCCTGCTGGCGGGCCGCCAGTTCCCCGATTTTCTGCATGATGACGTTTTTGATGGCGGGCGCTCCACCCCAGTACGCCGTGTGCGCGGTCAGCAGCACGTTGTCTGCGTCGCGTTTCACGAGCCTGTAAGCGCCGGTGCCGCTGGCACTGCTGGCCAGCTTGCCGCCCGACAGGTCTTTGCCGGCCCAGTCCTTCCAGGTTTTCTCGGTGCCGTCCCACTCGCCCTGCCTGATGGCCCAGGCCCGGTCGATGACGCCCTGACCACCGAAGGTCATCTTCGCCATGAACGCCGGATCGGGTTTGGGCAGCGTGAAGACCAGTTGCCCGGCCGCGTTGCATTTCACAGCGCCAGCGATTCTGGCCCAGGTGACGCTCTTGTCGTCCCTGGCGTTGGCCTGGGTACCCAGCAGCGACTCGGCAATGAACCAGTTGGCGCTGTCGGCGTTGTTCGTCACCAGGTTGCGGCGGTAGGTGTACTCGGCGTCCGCGCAGGTCATGGGGTTGCCGCTGTGAAACTTCACGCCCCGGCGCAGGTCGACCACCAGCGTCCGGCCCCCGTTGGTGTATATGGGCAACTTGCTGGCCAGCAGCGGCGTCATCTGCGTGAGGCTGCCGCCCTTATGCGTCCAGAGCGTCTCGTAGATGTTCTCGATCATCTGGAGGCTGAAGGTGTCGTAGGCCAGCCCCGGGTCGAGCGTGGTCACGGTGGCGGCCTGCTGAATCACCAGCGTGTCCTTCGGCGCGGCGGCGGAGGCGGCACCCAGCAGGGAAATGGAGACGACAGCCGTGGACAGCGTTTTTTTCATGGAACCCCCTGAAATGGTGATGGTTCACTCAGCTTACACGTCCGACCTCATGAACACACTTCATCCCTAGAAGCGCCGGGAAGTGGCTCTTGAGGCCGGGTTCTCACTGGGAAAAACGTCTTATCATTTCCCCGCAACAGACACTCCTTGTTCAGTGTTCCAGGTGCATCTGCGGCAACCGCCTATCCAGCCACCCCGGCAGCCACCAGTTCCAGCGTCCGGCAAGTTTCAGGAAACTGGGCACCAGCACCAGCCGCACCAGTGTGGCGTCGAGCAGCACGGCGACGGCCAGGCCCAGGCCGATGCTCTTGCTGGCGATGACGCGCCCGAACACGAAGGCCCCGAACACGATGAACATGATGATGGCGGCGCTGGTGATGATGCGGGCGGTGTGACCGATGGCTTCCACGACGGCTTCGTCGTTGCTTTTGCCCCTCAGGTGTTCCTCCTGCACGCGCGAGAGCAGGAAGATCTCGTAGTCCATGCTGAGGCCGAACATCACCGCGAACAGCATTACGGGCAGCGACGCGTCGATGATGCCCACGTCCACCGGAATGCCCAGCGGCGCGG
Source organism: Deinococcus fonticola (assembly GCF_004634215.1). Lineage (NCBI taxonomy): Bacteria > Thermotogati > Deinococcota > Deinococci > Deinococcales > Deinococcaceae > Deinococcus > Deinococcus fonticola. Next base: position 8,114 of record NZ_SMMH01000047.1, read on the forward strand.
CCAGCAGGCCGTTCTGCACGATTTCCGTGACGACGCCGGCGGCGGCCCCGACAGTCAGGGCGTTGGTCAGGATGCTCTTGAGGGGAATCAGCAGGCTGCGAAAAGCCACCAGCAGCAGCAGGAAGGTTCCGGCAAACACGGCCGCCACGACGGTGGGAAGCGCGCCCGTAATCTGGTGGCTCCACTCCTTTTCGCCGATGGGGGCGCCGCCCAGCAGATACCTGTACCCGCTGCGGCTGAGCACGTCGCGGATGCGTTCCTCGTGCTCGGCAATCTGGTCGGCCCGCAGGGTATCGCTGGGCACCACCGTCACGCGCAGGTACTGCCGATCCTGACTGAAGGAGCGGCGCGTCAGGGCGCTGAGGGCGCCGATGGCCTCGGCGTTGCTGGTGTTGCCGCCCAGGTCGGCGGACGTCACGAAGGGACTCAGGACGCCCCTGGTGTCGGGCAGCGCACGCAGTTCCTCGACCAGTTGCTGAAATTTACGACGATCATCCGGGCCGTAGCGCCTTCCTTCCAGGTCGAGCACCACCTCGAACTGGCTGAGCAGCCCGCCCGCGCCCAGCTTCCGGACATCGGCCAGCGCGTCGCGGCTTTCCACACCGGGAACGATGCCCCACGCGCCCGAGTACCCGACCCGCATCCCCCAGGCCGGAATGGAGAGCAGCAGCAGCAGCGCGCTCGACAGCCCGAACGCCAGCCAGGGGCGGGCCGTGACGCGCCGCGCGAAGGCCGTCCACCCGGCAGAAGCCTCACCCGACTGCGCCCAGCCGATTTTCAGGACGCGCGGGCTGTTGACCCGTTCGCCCAGCAGCGTCAGCATGGCCGGCAGCGCCGTGATGCTGGCCAGCACCGTCAGCAATACCACCAGCACCCCGCCGATGCCGATGCTGCGCACAAAGGTCACGTGGGGAATAATCAGGCCCGCCATGGCAATTGCCACCGTCAGGCCGCTGAAGCCCACGCTGCGTCCCGCCGACAGCACCGTGCGGGCCGACGCGGCGCGGCTGTCGCCGTTCATCCGGCGCAGTTCCTCACGGAAACGGTTGACCATCAAGAGGGCGTAATCGATGCCCGCGCCCAGTCCCAGCATGGTGATGACGCTCTGCGCGAAGGTGCTAACCTCCATCAGGAAGGTCAGGCCGTACAGGCCCGCCATCGCCACCGTGATGCTCAGCACCCCCACGATCAGGGGCAAGCCGGTGGCCACCAGCGCCCCGAACACCAGCAGCAGCAGCGCCGCGATCAGGGGCAGCGCCACGAACTCGCTGCGCTTGGTGTCCTTTTCTGCGAACTCCGTGAAGTCGTCCGCGATGGCCTGTCCGCCCGTGACGCGCACGTCCAGCGCCGGGGACTTCACTTTCTGCGCGTACTGCCGGATGGCCCGCACGCTCTGGGTCGCGCCGTCGTTCAGGGGAATCTGCGCGATGGTCAGGCCCATCACCGCGTCGGCCGATTGCGTGGACAGCGTGCCAGCGTTGCGCGCCTCCACCACCTGCGACACGCCCTGCACGTCTTTCAGGCCCTCGATGAATTTCGCGTAGTTGGCCTGACCCTCCGGCGTGCTTAAAGGCGGATTGGAGCGCGTGATCAGCAGGGCCATGTTGGTGTCTTTCTCCCTGAATTTATCGCGCAGCAGGGTGATCACGCGGCTGCTTTCGGTGTCGCTCAGGGTGCCCGCCGCATTCGCCGTGAGGGCCGACGGGGCCCTGGCCGCCAGCGGAACACTGAGGAGTGCCGCGACCAGCCACACGATCAACACGGCCCAGGGATGACGGGAAACCAGACGGGAAAGCAGCTGCACCCGTGAACTGTAGAACATTTGGCAAAAGAACGCAGTGCTTTTTGTCCGAGCGGAGATTCCGTCTTGAAAGTCAAGCGGTAAAAGATTCCAGTGAAGGAAGTCCGTGGGTGGCGTTGTAAGGTCGACGGGATGACCAGACCCCATAAATCTGCTGGGCTAATTTACGCATCGCTGCTCCCAGCGCGGATTTCTTGGGGTGTCCTTTCGCCACGAGGCGGTCATACAGCGCTTGCACCTGGGCGTTATACCGGGTGGCCTGCATCGCAGGGAAGTACAACGCTGTTCTGAGGCGTTTGGAACCGAGTTTCGACATCCGAGCCTTCTTATGAACACTCGTCCCAGACGAGTGTTCTCTTGGCGTAACCCCAAAAAATGCCGCAAAGGACGCCGCGTGATCAAAAAGGCTGATGTCAATCCGTGCCACCAGGCGCGTCGCCGTCAGTTCTCCAACACCTGGAATCGTGCAAAGCAATTCGATTTCTTCACGCAAACACGGCGTTTTGTCGCATAGATGTCCTTGTTCCCGCTTCAATGCGTCAATTTCCTGCTTGATAAACGCTTCTTCGCGTTCAAGTGAAGCCAGAACACTTGGGTTCTGGCAGTGTTCGCGGCGTTGCCGATGTTGACGAAGGCTTTCCTCCAGTTCGTCCAGGCGGTCTTGCAGGTCTTTCAGAGCCACCCGCTCCTGAGCGGGTGGCTGCCACACCGGCAAAGTTTCCTTCTCACCAAACTCGGCAATCAACCGAGCGTCCGCCTTGTCTGTTTTTCCACGGCTCAGACGACTTTCACCGTATGCCTTAATGCGCTTTGGATTGACCACACTGACCCGATAGCGGTGCTGATGCAAAAATTGCGCCACGTTCAGGTGGTATGGCCCAGTTGATTCCATGCAGACCCATCCAGTCTGTTCACCGTGTTTTTTCAACCAAGCGTGCAATTTGTGATGCCCAGTCGCTGTGTTTGGGAACTCGTGATCAAGTTCTATGCCGCTGTCTGCCAGCCTTACACACACCGCTAAAGTGGCTTTGCTGACATCAATTCCGATCATGTTGTACGCTCCTTTTGGGAACAGCACACGCGAGGATCAGGCTTGTATGCAGGCTCTTGTGGCCTCAGATTCCGTTCGATCTGCGTGCGTGTGAAGTGGGGGACGCAATCTCCGCTTCAGATTCGTTGATCTGGCGAGTAACGGGCGTTCACCCCACTCCGTTCCCAGCAACCGTCGCTGCGGGCGTCAGGGATTAGCCTGACGCCCGCAACATACAAGCGAGTGAATTTAAACGGGCAGGACGAAGAATGGAGTCATATGGGGTGCCGTTCCACGTATGACGGAATTCGGAAACCTGCTCCAGGGGATTGACCCTGGCAAAAGCGTGACAGAGGGCGGCTCCGCTCAGGCCAGCTGGATAGGCGCTACACTTGCCCCTTCAGCCCCCGCCCTTTCAAGGAGGAGTCCTTATGCGTCAGCGTTCTGCCCTCGCCGCTTTCGTTATGCTCACGGCTGTCATGCCTTCCGTCTCTTCCGCTCAGAATGCGGCCGATCCGCTGACCATCCTGGAACGCGGCCCGCGCAAGGCCGACGGCACCCCCGCCGCCCGCGCCCACGTGGGCGCCCTGGTGCAAGACGCCCTGACGGGCGAGGAACTGCTGGCGTGGCATGACACGGACGCCTTCACGCCCGCCAGCACCACCAAGGTCATCACGACGGCGGCGGCCCTCTACACCCTGGGGGCAGACTTTACCTTCAAGACGGCAGTGCTCGCGCCTGCGGCCAGCGGTGAACGGGTGGAACACCTCACCCTGCGCGGCACGGGTGACCCCACCCTGCGCGAGAAAGGCGAGGGGAACACCCTGGAAACGCTGGCCAAAGCGGTGGCGGCCCGGGGCATCCGGGCCGTGGGCGAGGTGCGGGTGGATGATTTCGCGTTCGGTCAGGCCCGCTGGGGCAACGGCTGGATGTGGGATGACACCGAATTTCCGCTGGGGGCCCTGCGCCTGGACAGCGACGACGGCACGTATCTGCGCCTGGTGGTGGACAGCGAAGAAGCCAAAGCGGGCCTGCAACCCAACCCGGCCCTGCTGACCGACGCCAGCAGCCTGGCCCTCAGCGTCGGAGAGCGGTTGGCGGCCCTGCTGCGGGCCAGCGGAGTGGAAGTCGGTTCGGTAAAGCGGGCGAAAGCCGAGGGAGGCGACACCCCTGTGGCCGAAGTTTCCTCGGCGCCGTTGGGAACCCTGATTCGCCTGACGAACAAACCCAGCGACAACATCTACGCCGAGCAGCTGCGGGCGGCCCTGGGCGTCGGGGCGGACGGCACGCCCAGCAGCGAGACCAGCGCCAGTCGAACCACCGGCACTTTTCTGAAAACCGCCGGATACGCCGGCGACGATTACCGCCTGCGCGACGGCAGCGGCCTGACCCGTTACAACCTGCTGACCCCGCGCCTGCTGAACACCGTGCTGCGGTTTGCCTACGTGAACCCGCCCGGCACCACACTGTCCGCCGCCGAAGCCTTCAAACAGAAGAAGAATCTGTTTATCGAGAGCCTGCCCGTTGCGGGAACAGGGGACGCCACCCCCGAAGCGAAGGAGAACGGCGGCACGCTCAGGAACCGCCTGAAAGACGCGGGGCTGGATGTCCGGGCCAAGACCGGCAGCATGACCGGCGTGGCCAGCCTCAGCGGTTACCTCACGGCCCGGAGCGGGCGGGTGCTGGCCTTCACGCTGATGATGGACAATTACCCCGCCGGAATCAGCGACCTGAACCGCTGGCAGGACGAACTGGTTCAGGCGCTCGCCGCGAAGTACTGAGGGAAGTGGCCCTGAGCACAGGTACAAAAACTCAGCCCTTTTTACCCTGGCTTAACGGCCGCGCCTACACTGTTCCCCATGAGGCTGCTGTTTGTCGAGGATGACCCGCGCATTGCGGAACCCACGCTGGGCGCCCTGCGTGAGGCCGGGTACGCGGTCACGTGGGCGCAGACCGGGCCGGACGGCCTCGAGCAGGGCATGCTGGGCGATTTCCCGTTGATGATTCTGGATGTCATGCTGCCAGGCATGGACGGCTTTGAGCTGGCCCGTGAACTGCGCGGCAACGGCGTGGAGTCCTCGATTCTGTTCCTGACTGCGCGGGGTGAGGTGGCCGACCGCGTGGAAGGCCTGGATCTGGGCGGGGACGCTTACATGGTCAAGCCTTTTGCCGTGCCGGAACTGCTGGCGAACCTGCGGGCCCTGTCGCGCCGGGAGCGCGGTCAGGCGCTGCCCCGCGTGACCTTTGGTGCAGGGCGCGGCAGCATCGACACGGTGGCCCGCACCGTCACCTGGGACAGTCAGGAGGCCGCCACCACCGCCCGCGAGTACGCCCTGCTCGAAGCCCTGGCCTTGACGCCGGAACGCTGGTTCACGCGCGAGGAACTGCTCGACCGGGTGTGGGGGCCGGAATTCGACGGCGAGTCGCGGATTGTGGACGTGTACGTGCGTTACCTGCGGCGCAAACTGGCCCCAGAAGCCATCAACAGCGAGCGTGGCCGTGGATACCGCGTCCAGAAGTGAAGTGATGGCCCTCTATGGTGGCCCTCTATGGCTCTGAGCCTGCGAACCCGCTGGGGCATGTGGGCCGCCCTGGCGACGGGCCTGTCGGTGCTGCTGGTGGCCGCCGGGCTGTTTTTCACGGTCACGGCACTGATGCGCCGCTCGCAGGAGGAGAAGGTGATCGGGGCGGTTCAGGCGGTGCAGAACCTCATCGAGCGCCAGCATGACAACTTCAATTATCAGGTGACGGGCCAGGTGTTCATCAACCCGCGTGACCTGGAACGCATCGCCGACGGCAGTGGGCAACGCACCGGGCTGGAATTGCGGCTGCTGCTCAGCAGCAACGGCCAGACGCAGAACTTCTCCACGCGGCAATTTCCCAGTGGCGTTTCCAGCACCCTGAAGCCTGGCCGTTACGAGCTGGATGACGAGTACGTGCTGGTCAACCAGCTTGCCCCCAACGCCGTGTTGACCGTCCTGGCCGATGGCCGCCCCTTGCAGGAGGCCCGCCGCGCCTTTCTCCGCGCCCTGACGTTCCTTTTGCCGCTGTCCCTGCTGCTGTCCCTGCTGGTGGGCTGGCTGGTGGCCGGACGCCTCCTGGCTCCCGTGCGGCGGCTGGAGGGCGCGGCCCGCCGCATCGGGGAGGGCGCTGACCTGCGCCAACCCTTGCCCGGTGCAGGTCAAGGAGACGAACTGGCGCGGCTGTCCCTGACCCTGCAAGACAGTTTTGCCCGCCTGGCCGACTCACGTGACCGTGAGCAGGCGTTTCTGCGGGCCGCCGCGCACGACCTGCGTAGCCCCCTGGCCGCCCTGCAGGCCCGCGTGGACAGCACCCTGGCCCGTGAGCGTGACCCCGAACGCTACCGTCAGGACTTGCGCGAGGTGGGGCGCGACATCACCCGCCTGTCCAGCCTGGCCAATCACCTGCTGCTGCTGGCCCGCGACCCATCCGCCATGGCTAAAGCGCCCGTGCCGCTGCGGGAGCTGGCCGCAGAAGCGGTCGACCGTGCCCGTGAGCTGGCCCCTGAAGCGGACGTCGACCTGAAGGCCCCGCAGCCTGTCACCATGACGGGCGACCGGGTGCTGCTGGGGCAGGCCATCTGGAACCTCACCATGAACGCCGTGAAACATGCCCCCGAGGCCACCGTAACGGTAAGCGTGCAGGGTCAACCGGACGGCAGTGCCCACGTAACGGTGCAGGACAACGGCCCCGGCGTCAGCACCGACACGCTAGCCCGCCTGGGCGAAGCGTTTTACCGCCCGGACGGCAGCCGCACCGGCGACGGTCATGGCCTGGGCCTCGCACTGGCCCGCCGCGCTGCTGAGCTGCACGGCGGCCAGCTAACGCTCGAAAGTGCCCCCGGCAAGGGGTTCCGGGCCACCCTGCACCTGCCCAACACGCTGGCGCCCGGTGCTAGGCTGGGGACTCATGAACCAGGCCCAACCCGAAGCATTCCGGAACCCGCGCACTGACCCAGAGACGGCTCCGGTCACCCGCTGGAGCGCCGTCGTGCTGGGCGGCGGTGACCCTGGAGACGCCTTCGCTGCCGCCCAC
>NZ_SMMH01000048.1 GCF_004634215.1 Deinococcus fonticola
GGAACTGAGGAAGGGGCGGACATTCTGGTAGAGTCGGGGTACGTCCCCGAGGAGCATTTTTGTCGTCACAAACAGAAATTATCCCCTATCGGGGACGTCTTCTCATAAAATTTGTCAGGCCGTCAGGTGCCACATGCCAAATTTATTACTGTAGACAGTAAAGAAACCACCAAAGTTCCTTACAGTCTCGATACTGAAACTGTGCGAGTTGGTAAAGATTTACGCGCAGCGTGGCAACGTCTTGAAGATAGAAGCTATTGGCACGCCTTAGTTAAGTTGAATAACCCCGCAATGATTGCAAGCCACTGTACTATTGACTGGAAAAGTGGCGATGAAACTCTGAATCCTGATCTAACAATTAACGTACAAAAAGGAATGTATCCGAAGGAACTAGACGGTAAAATCCCAACCCAAGAAGTGAACGACAAGCTCAGAATGGATAAGTATTCTATCCTGCCTTTCGTTCCAAATGATGATTATTGTTCAGGTGTTGATCCTGACTTTACAGTGATGTTTATTCCGGGGACATGTGTTTATACACCAGAAATGCAAAAGCTGTTTTGTATTGAAGGTGAACAAGAAACACTTAATCCACTTGCGCCACGTCCAATTGACTTCAATTATCAAGAAGCCCTAAAGCGCATAGCAGATGCTATTAAGGATACTGAAACGGATTATCTCAAAGAGTATAATACTGATGTGCTTAAAGCACTTAAACCAACGGCAAAGTTTTATCCTACTTTGTGGGATAATATGTTCACTGGGTCTGTCATTGCACCGACCACAACCCTCAAGCCGGATTTAGCCAGCTTGCTTAAATCAGCAAAAGAGGCGGGGAAGAACTTGGGAGGCGTGTTCAAGTCCACCGCCCCCATTTACTACGCGCAGGGTGTCGCCAGTAATTCTCTGACGGAGCCGCTGCGGGTGCATATTCTTCCCCGGCGCAATGATGTACTGGGGGTTCCGAATCCGCCTGGTGTATGGCCGCTGGAGGAATACAAGCGCACATTCAAAATCCAGCCGCTTCCCGTTGCTGACCGTTTCGGCTATACCACCCTCTTTAGGGCATGGATGCAGCCAACCGTTACGCTCCTGCCAGAGCCTTTATCTGCTAAACCCTTACGCCAAATGATTTATATGGCGGGGGGCGTCAATGTCATTTTGACACTTCCTGTTCCTATCCCTGTTCCTGTTCCGGCACCCATCCTGATTAAAGAGTTTGCCGCAGGTTTGCCCTATGTCGGCGTTAAAGCCCGCTTTACATGGGAGAACGCGGCAGAAGGCTATGAAGTTCCAGGCGTCAATGGAAAGCCCATAATTGACTACCCAATTCAGTGATGCACAACTAAAGAGGCGTCTAATGAAATACGTTTTACCCTTTACACTTTTTGCCCTGTCCACAGCTAGCGCCCAGACCGCGCCGAGCTATATGACCACCACCACTGATTCAGCGGCCATTTTGAATATGCTTAAAGGCCAGGTTGACCTTTACGGCGTGAACTTTGGCAGCAGTGAGTTTCAGCGCGGGATTCTGCGCCTGCTTGAGCAGCGGGTCATCACTGTTCGAGTCATGACGACCAATCAGGCCGCGCCAAACTTCAAACCGCTCAAGGCATTAGGCGCAAAGATTTACATGCTGAACGCGAATTATAAAAACAGTGCGATCAGCATAAAGAATGGCCCTGCTATATTCATCGAGAATAAGAAATTTAAGGTTATTACTGACCCCAAGAACGCCAATAGCATTACCGCACTCTGGCAACAATACTGGAATATCGCTAAACCTTACTAAGACAACTGAAATGCAATAAAGCCTCTTTTGCCGAGAGGCTTTATTGCATTTTGCTGATACAGCCTTTTGACTTACAAAACCGAATAGAGCCTGTCAGCCGCGAAGCTGTCAGGCTCTATTCAGTCCAGGTAGAGGAAGAAAGCTAAAGCTCTGGCACCTGCTCAGGTGCAGGCGCGGGCCATGACCTGCGCTTTCTCAGTATGAAAGCCAGTATCACCACGTCGAGGGCGAAAAACACTGTTACAAATCGCAGCATTTGCAGCAAAGGCGAAAAGAAGAAACTGTTGGGAATTATAAAAAGCTCTGCCCCGGCCAGCGCCAGCAGCGCCGAGGACAGCCCAGCAGGAACCGCACGGCGGCGCAGGGTCAGCGTAAGCGTCAGTAACCCAAAGCCCGCACATCCCACCCCCCACGCCAGGATGAGGTCGGCGGCGTGTAAACCAATCCACTCTTTCATTAGTTGTTCCCAATCCCGACAATCAGGGTCATAGGCGTATTGGTACTCACTTTGGCCGCCCGCATGACCGACTGTGTGTTTGTGGGCATCGTAAAGGTCTTACTGACCCCACCCATGAGAATCTGCCACAGGGGAGGCAGAGCGTTAGCTGAAATGCTTGCGCCGTCGCCAATAGCAATCTGGGAAGCCGATTTGCCCGCGTTTTCCAGGGCAGACTGCACGGCTCCTTGCAGGGCCGCAGCGCCGTTTTGAGCCATATCTATTCCAAGTGTCGGCGCAATGGGAACAATGTTGGCTGGAATACCCTGAGTCAGATTGCTTCCTTCCAGGGTGTACGCCAGGGCGTCCACATCACTCACCGCTCCATCAGGCGCAACGTAGCGCCGGAATGTCATGTCCACGCGGGCCAGTTGCCCGTTAATCGTGCCGACCCCCACGAAAGAGCCGCCGTCGGCTGTCACGACAAGCACAGGAACAGAATTACCCGTCAACGTATGAATGGCCGTCACGAGGCGCACGGGAATCTGTTGCAGGTTGCGGAAGGGGCCAACCGCACCCAGACGTGAAGCAGGAACCGAAGCATCACTCCCAAAGGGTTTTTCCGCCGTGCCTGCTGTACTGGACGCCCCATTGTTCGCGCCCGAAGTATCACCGAACAAGCCGAGCGAGCTGGGAGCCGCAGTCGTCGAGGCCGTTTCTGGTTCAGGAGCAGTATCAGCCGGAGCCGCCGCTTTGACAGGTGCAGGCCGAGGACGCTCATACACCAGGCCCGAAGTGGCGCGGTTGCGCTGAGCTACCGGAGCTTCCGGCGTGACCGTTCCAACAGGAGAAAGGCCCATAGGGGCAGGCACATTATTTCCAAAGGTGTTACCAGTATTCGTTCCTGTTCCTGTCGCAGACGCACTTCTTGTTGATGCTGTAGTGGCGACTTTGGGAACCATGACCACAGGTGCAGGAATTGACCCCGCCCGAGTATTCGTATTTGTGTTTGCAGGCGCGGGCGTATTGGCGACGGCCTGCCTTCCGCTGTCACCGAAACTAGGGCTGCTACTAGATGTCGTGGCTGGAGAAGCAGCGATTGTGCTGGACTTAGGCACGCCGTCATCAAAGCTAGTGCTAGTGGTTCTACCAGGCGTGCTAGGCGTAATGACCGGAGGAGCGACCGCGACAGGACGTGATGAAGAAACATCGTCACCAAAGCTAGGTGTAGAGGTAGTCCTGGCCGGAGGAGTGACGGCGACAGGACGTGATGAAGAAACATCGTCACCAAAGCCGTCCGTGGGCGCATTGTTGACCGGGCGGTACACGTCAGGAGCAGGAGTCGTCGTCGAGGGCTGAGGCGCAGCAGCCACCGGAGGCGGCGTCACAGTTGGCGGCGTCGGGGTTGGCATACTTACCCCATTCTCCCGATTAGGAGCTGTGCTATTCCCAGCCGAGGGCGAAGAAGTACCAGAGGCCGGATTTTGGCTGGACTCACCTACTGCGCCAGTTATCCCCCCTTCTTGCTGACTGGCATTGGCAATTTGTTCGCCACCAGACCTGACCAGATTCCCCGCCGCATTTCCGGCATTTTCAACAGTCTTGACCAGTTCGGTAGGTTGAGCCGTTGTATTGGAGGAAACAGTTTCGTCGGATTTGGGCGTGTCAGCCGTTGTTGTCTCAACCCCATTTCCCGCTGTTGGTGGTGGAGATTTTTGAATAGGACGCGACAGCATATACCCCAATGGCCCCAGCACCAGCAGTAGCGCGGCGAGGCCATAGAGAGGTGCTTTCCGCTTGTCTTTAACGAGTCGTCCCTCAACGGTACGCATCGTCGCGGCCTGTTTCAAAGCCCGCGAACGCTCACGGCGGTTTTGTGCCGCTTCATCGGGCAACGCCCCCATATCACGGAAACGCCGAACCGTGCGACTTAAATCACTGGCAAGGAGCGGGTCTTTGACCTGCAATCGAGCCAGAAAGCCCGGAAAGGCATCCAGGTCATCGGGACTGGGTACGTCGGTATCTTCAAACTCCAGCTCTTGCAACCGTGGCCTAAAGCGGGCCAGTACCTCATTCCAGTTAATCGCCTGACGCCCGCTATCCCCCGCATTAGTAGTAGCAGTAGTAGCAGAGAGATCACTCTCTGTATTCTCTGCCACTTCATTAGCAATTTTATCGTCCAATTTTGCCATATCTGCAATTTAGCATATCTATCTCTGACCCTGTGTTACACTATACTTAGCAACCCAACGGGACGGATAAAATTATCAAAGGTTGCGGAGGTAAAAATAATGACAGGAACCCTCACCATCTCGCCCAGCCAGGCAGGAGGCGCAAATACCAAGCTGGCCTTCTTGCTGAACCCTCTGGTTCAACTGGCTCTGTTCGGTCTTGTGATGCTCTTTGTCGGGAGCTTTGGTTCAGCACAAGCCTTTAATTTCTCGAAAATCACTGGCGCTATTTGTACTGTTGTCACCCAGCTCAGTGCGCCCGCACTTCTGGGAGCGGCAGGCTTCGCGGTCATTATCGTGTTCGGCTGGAACAAATTCATCGGTGACAGCAGCGCCTTTCAAGGCATCAAAAATGCGATTGTGGGAGCTGTCGTGATTCTGGGAGCAGGTACGTTTGCTACCGCTATTTTCGGCGGAAGCTGCTAAACCATGACTGACCGCCAATCCCAGGAAAACCAGAATCCCCTACGGCACGACTGCCCAATGACGAGCGGTAACGTAGGACTTATCTCTTACCTTGACACTTCGGATGTGGTGGCTCTGGGGTTGGCGTTTTACCTAGCTGGACAGCTTAGCCCGCGTATTTCTCCCTCACCCACCCTAAAAATCATGTTCATTGTTCTTGCGTGCGCCGCCGCGTGGTTCATCAACTTTGGCATTAAGCGCAGGTTGCAGCCCTACCCCCGTTTCGTGGAGTTCTTCACGAACTGGTGGATGAACGGAATTGACTTTTATAAGCCCGACGTGGACGCCGATACCCCACCTTTGATTGTGACTAAAGAAATGGAGTTGGGCCACGCTTTTGAGCGTATTGAACGTCAGGCAAAACGTGAAGTGGTGAAGATTGAGCGTCAGCAGAAAAGGGAAGCCCGCGTCCAAAGCCGCAGCCACCGCCTGAGCGCCAACGAACGGAGGAAACGTGTTCAAAAGTCGTAAGAGGGAACGCAAAAGTATTGGAATGGGGGAAGGTGAAATCTCATTTGCTAAGCGTCTGAACCTCTGGGATATTCACGAGAACATCGGGGTCTTGAAAGATGGACGCCTGATGTACGGCTTCTATTTCGAGCCGCCCTCTCACCTGCATTACACTCCTGACAACCTTTTACAGCGTTCCAGTCGCCTCAAAGCCGTTTTTGACCTTGCTATTCCTGACGGCGAAATCATGTCCACTTACACCAGTTTGCGGGCCACGCACGAGGAAGCGGTTGCCGACATTCGCGGTTACGCTATGGCTTGCACCGATCCGATCCTTAAAGAACTGACCCTACGCCGCGCCATGATGCTAGAGGAAAAAATCAGACAGGGCGAAGTATCGAACTGGCTTTTTTTCGCCACTGTGACGGTCACACCACAAACAGGAGAACGTTTTTCAGTGGACGCCGCGCCCAATCCCCGAGAACTGAGCCGCGCCGTCGCTAACGCCCAGGCTCTACAAAGAGCCGCTGTCCAGCAGATGAAGGCCGCAGGCTTCCGAGCTGAGGCAATGAGCGGGCAGGACATTTTTGAAGAATGTTTTTTTTATCTCAATCCTGGCTGGCCGTTGGCCCCCCAGTTCATTCCTCTGGCCGAGCGCACCATTAACGCAGTCAGGCATGGTAAATCTGACCAGCAATCTCTACAGCGCCAACTTACCGCCAGTCCCGGCAACAATCTTGAAAGCGACTACTACATGGCGGGCGACAGGTATGTTGACGTGCTGAGCGTGGGCCGCTTGCCGGAGTACACCGAAACAGGCTACACCCGCGCACTTACCCAGGATTTGCACGGAACGTATTACATCGTCGTGCAGGCCCAGCGCGAGAATGACTATGACGTTAACAATGAGCTGGAAAAGAGCAAGAACGATCTTTGGTCACGGGTAAAATCCCCTGGCGTGGTGCCGAGCGGCAAAGCCGTGAACAAGCTGGAACACGTCGAGCGGGCGCAGAAACTTGAAGGGCTGGAATCCCGCTTCAAGGCCAGTGTGGGTATCGTGTTGGTAGCCGCCTCTTTGGACGAGCTGGAACGCATGAAACGGCAGGCACGCGGCAACATGAGCCGTTTGCGGGCCGGGATGCCCATTGCTTACGGCTATCAGGCCGAGGCGCAGTATTTCGCCCTGATGCCTTTTAACGGCACGATGAGCGGCTTTATTTTCCAGCCGTATACCAGCAGCGTCATTGACCTGTTCCCCCCGGTATCCCCGTGGGGCGGGCTGAATGAAGGGGCCATTACCTACCAGAACCGCGACAAGTCGCTGATTCGCTTTGACCTGTTCACCAAACAGACGATCACAGCCCACTTTGCGATTTATGCCCCCACCGGGAGCGGCAAAACTGTGCTCGTACAGTCGCTTTACATTGCTGAGCTGACCAAGTACCCGGACGCCGTATGGCTTGTCACCGACGCCAAACAGGATTTTAGCTACCTGTTTAAGAGCCTCAGCGACAGCGAAATTATTGTGTTCGGTTACGACTCTGATACCCGGCTCAACATTTTTGACTTGGGAGAAGATTCAGAGAAGAAACCCAACGGCGAAAAACTGGCCTCTCTATCAGCTTTTATCCGCATTTTCGTAGAGCCGCCAAGAGATGCCAGTGAGAAGGGGTACGAGGACGTAGCGATTACTGAAGGAATTATGGCGGTGTACGCGCAGTTCTCCCAGGAGGAGCGGCCACCCCAGATGAAAGACCTGTACCGGATGCTGAGTATCATCGAGAACTACGACGACGGGCGGCGCATGGAGGAGAAGGTCATCGAAGCGGCCCGCAGCGTGAGTATCCGGTTACGCAAAGCCATTGGGGAAAGCCCGGTAGCGCAGTTTGTTGATTGCCAGAGCAACCGCACTCTGAGCGCCCGCCGCATGTATTTCAGCACGGGCGGTATTCCAGAGGACGACGAGCTGATGAAGCGTGTTGCCAATCACATCATTAAAAACGCCATGTGGCAGGTCACGAAGAAGTACCCACGCGGCCTACCCAAGTTTATTTTCATGGACGAGTTCGAGAACCAGGTGCAGACCGAAGAAGAACTTGATGCCGTAATGCGAATGATGCGCGTATTCCGTTCTTACGGCGTGAGCTTAGGCATTGGTACGCAGTCAGCGACGGCCAGCAAATATTTTGGCGACCTGAGAGACAGTTTCTCGCACCTGTTCATTGGCCGCTACAGCAAAGACGTTGCAAAAGACGTGGTGCAAACACTCTCTTTGCCGGAAGTGATGGCCGAGCAGCTCCCCACCTTGCAGAACGTCGTCGGAAACTACAGCGAGTTTGCCCTGATGTCACAAATCGGCGGGCAGAACGAAGGGGGAGGGAAATCCGGTGACATTATCCAGTTGCGGGAAACGAAACTCACCTTATGGCTGGTCAACTCCGGCCACCACGAAGTTGCTGAGAAAGACCGCTACGTTGCAGAAGTCGGCGGCAACATTTTGCAGGGCGTCAAAAACTTAGTTCAAGACAAGTTTGGAGGGGAACTATGAACCGCAGACAGAACCTGACGATCCTGACCGTGGCAGCCCTGAGCCTGAGCAGTCAAGCCGGGGCGAACGGTTGGGAGGACTTGGGCAAAATCTTGTCGCAGGCGTGCAGTGCCGCCAACGGCGGCGCAACGAATGTTGGTGGAATCCCTATTCCGCTGGGACAGACCGGAGATAAACTCAAATTTCTCTGCCAGTTGCAACAAATTCACGGGTTTGTCAATGACAATGTACTGAACGGCGACTGGGAAAGTTTTGCTAAAGATATTGCAGGACAATACATTGGACGTTTGATTGGTGATGTAGGAAATAGCATAGATACAAGTGCTCTTAACACTGCTCTTACGAATATAAATAATTCTATGAAAGGGACTTATGCCGACTTTCGTAAAGCTCTTTATGGAACAGCGATACAGACCCTACGCAATAATGGTGAGCTTCTGAATAAAGGCGCAGCTTCTGATAGTGTGGGCGGCTTGACCAATCAGGCTATTTTGAATAATCCTACATTGCGACTTGCTGATCAGATTGCTGCTGCCGCAGACGTTTATGATGCCATGCAGGGTACAGAAAAAGCGTATCATGCACAAAAGATTCAGTCAGAAGCTAAAAAGGCGATTGAAGCCAATCTCGCACAAGGTATGAGTAACGCTACAAGCATTATTGGAACTCCCGTTAGTGAAGGCACGGTAGACAAATACAATTCTCAGGCCAAAACTGCCATTAGTACGCGAGAGCAAGTAGAAATCCTGACCAACTTAACCGGAGAAGCTCTCAAAAGCAAGGCGACCAGCGATATAGCTATTCTAAACCAGCTCAGTGAAATGGTGCAGCAACAAGTGATGACTAACAATCAACTAATGATGCAGCGGAATAACGCTGACGAAGAAATTGCTACGCGCAGGCAAAAGCTGAACGCTGAGATTGAACAGGAGGCCGCTGATATGAAGATACAGGCAGCGCAAGCAAGCGCAGATGTGACAGGCGCTTATAGTGCCATGAGCGGTTTTCTTGATACCAAAATCGAACTGAAGTCTGTGGGGCCATAATCATGAAGAAATACACCACTTTGCTAACTGTTGCAGCCCTTATGTTGGGAAGTGTTGCGCTTGCGGCTGGAAATAACCCGCTTATTATGGTCAATCCACTCTCTATGGTGGCTGATGTAGATGGTAAATTGCGGGGATCAAATCTTTTTGCCGCAATTATGACACTTGCTACGAGCATAGCAGTCGTTGGATTCTTTGTTAAAATTTACGCCGCTGTTGGTAAGAATGTTATGTCGGAAATCCGTGGCGTATTGGTTCAAGGTAT
Organism: Deinococcus fonticola; assembly: GCF_004634215.1. NCBI lineage: Bacteria > Thermotogati > Deinococcota > Deinococci > Deinococcales > Deinococcaceae > Deinococcus > Deinococcus fonticola. The sequence continues at coordinate 9,234 of NZ_SMMH01000048.1, forward strand.
TGGCGTAGCAATCATGCTTTCACTTAGCGGGACTATGCACTCCGCTCTCACTTCGACTTGGAATGAAGCATACAATGGTTCCAATGCTGCTTTTGCGGGAGTGTTGGGGCCGAAAATAGAAGATGCCAAAGTCCAAATGAACGGCATGATTGGGACTGTGGCATCCGTTAGCATAGCGGCCACCGGAGTAGGTGCAGTTGGTGGTGTAGTTACAAAGGCCGGAGGAGAAGCCGTAAAATCCGCCGCCTTAAAAGGTGCAGGCAACGTCGCCTCGAAAGCTCTTAGCCGAATCTCAGCCGGAGCAATGGCACTGTCTGGCTTTGGTGTCATGTATTCCGGCATCATTGCTATCGCTGCTTTTGTTGTTATGATTTTGGGCTATCTCATTCCGTTGGTTATCTCTTTTACCATGTGGGGTCAGGTAGGGCCAATTTGGGCGGCTATTGGTAGTGGACTGGGAGCCATATTCGTTGCTGCTTTCCTGCCGATGATTGCTTATAGTGCTATTGACTTAACATTTATTCGCTCTGCTGAACAAAGTCAGGTAGTTATTGACAATAGCTCTTTAGGAGAAATGTTGGGCAATGCTAATGCTGCTCTGGCAGAGGATATGTTTAACCAAACCATTGACAAACAGTTGAGCGATATGCAGCAATGCGCGGCGCGTCAACAAACTGATCCAACTGTAGTTTGTAACACGGACACCAGAACGGCAATACAAAAAGCATGGGAGAAGGTCAAAGGCTCGTTTAACATCGCTGGCGAAGCCTTCATTGCGGGCTTTCTGGATATTATGAAGAATGTTAGCCAATCTATTTTGCAGGTTATTTTTGCGGCTCTTTACTTCATTATTTCATTGGTGATTATGGGCGCTATCGTCAATTTGATTGTGGGCATCTTAGGCGGAGCCGCTTCTTATGTTGGAGCTGTTGCTAAAGGTGGAGGCTGATGCGTTCGCGCATAACGGCGATTCTTCTTGGTGGATTACTGCTCACAGGGGGCGTACAGGCCCAGCAAAGCATCCCCCCTGTTCATCCTCAGTACACAGCCATGCTGGATGCCATGAGCGCCTCTGTCAAAGGCCGCGTACTGGTTTTTGCCCCCACAATTTCAGACCTGACTATGGCCGACATTTTGCGCCAGACTGCACTTGATACTATCCGCAAAACGAATGTCAGAATCGTGACCATCCCCTACTATAACTACACCGCTAAGAGCGCGATTCTTGGACTCGCGCTTGCCAATGTGCCTGTGTATGAAGTCCAGACCTCATCTATAGAGGCTATCGTGATTGTGGACAACCAAGGTTGGAGAGGACGCGGCTTAGGAACTCTTGCCAATCCAACCATGAAGCCTATGACCATAGAGGAGATAAATTCTATTTTAACGTGGTTTAAAAACGTCACCGCAAAGACAAAACGGATGAGCCAGGTTGAAGCCTTTACTCGAATCAAGCAGGTGCTTAAATGAATAGTAACCCTAGTATTGAAAATACCGCCATTGGAAAAATCGCTGGCCGCATGGGGCTTAAATTTAACCTCTACTACGCATTTCTGATTTTGCTTAATGCTTTTGTCCTCATGCTGTGCTTTTGGGATGTGAAGGGGGTTGTACTGCTGATTCTGAGTCTTGGTTTCACAATGCACGTTCGCCTTCTTCTTACCCAGCGCGAGGAACAACGGCTGACCAACGAGCTGCTAGAAGAACTGACAATGAAGGCAAGGTAAGACCGTGCTGTTCACTCAAGCTGAAATTGATAAGCGTATCCAGCAAGACTATGAAAAATTACTGCGAATTTTACCTTTTGATATTCGTAACGCTCTGAAACCGGAGATTGACGAAACGGAGGAGGTCAAAATCCGCTTTGGCCGACCACTGAAAATCAAGCATCATGGAAAGTGGCACACCTATCCAGACCTGACTATCGAGCAGCAGCACTTAACGGACTTCCGGGCCAGGATTGACCATATCCGCGACGACAACCGCGCCGGGATTGACGGCACGGGCCACCGCATCAGCCGGATTCCGTCAGCCGACGGGAAAGGCACAGACGGCTTTAATATCCGTATTGCGCGGTTTTATGTGGGTGTGGCTGAACTGCTCAGGAAGTGCGTGGAGATTCACCCCTCGATGTTGATTATGGGTTTGGCAGGCAAAGGCAAAAGCACTTTGCTGCGCGATTACATCCGTATCTGCGCCGAGAAATACGATGCCAACCTGACGGTTGTAGACACCTCAAACGAGGTTGCAGGCGACGGACGCACGCCGCACCCCGGTATTGGAGAGGCTGACCGTTATTTCGTACCAGTGAAGGCTGAGCAGCACAAAATCATGCTGGAAGCTATTGCGAACAATTCAGCCCACCTTGTCGCCATTGACGAGGTGCAGACCCGCCTAGAAGCCGAGACAATTAAAGACCTCAGTGTGAAGGCTGATTTTATCGCCACCACCCACGGCGACAGCATCACCGAAATTATCAAGAACAAGTCGCTGGAGCCGCTGTTTTACCCGGTTGCTCTATTCAAGTGGGGATTAGTGGTCAAAGACATTGGTGTGTACGAGCTTTTTGACTTGCAGCAGGCGGTGAAGGAAGTGAGCGAGGGCCAGGAACCCGTGCCTCTCGAAACGATTGACGCCCGGATGAATAAAGGCGGGAAGGTCAGCAAAGAGGGGGAGGAGGAGGCGGCTTAGCCAGGTTGGATTGCCCTTTCTTGTTCCAGTTCCCAGACCCTTTTCTTGACTTCTTTTTGCTGAGCCGAGCGGCCAGAATCAATTACCCTAAAGACCGGACGTGCAGGATGTTCCGGCTTTTACGTGGAAAAACCAGCCGCGCTACTCTACTATGTTATTAGCCTAGAACATAAAAAGAGAGGGAGTTACGCCTATGACCACTACAAACCCGACAATCCAGCCGATTCTTAGCCGCCTAGCGCCACTCAAGCCTTACCTGGTTAAGACTTGGGCCTTTCTTTGCGCTGTATGGCGTGTGCTACGGCCCGTGCTGCCCATTGTGGGGGCCGCGCTGCTGCTCTGTTTGCAGGCGGTTTCTATGGTGTTTCTGGCGGTTCTAGGCGGAATTGGAGATGCGGGGAAGGCCAATAACTCCGAGCGGCAACGGGTGACGCGCCGCGAAATGGGGGAACGCTGATGGACTTACTGTTACATTTCCTATTTGTGGCGATTCCAAAGGCGCTGTGCCTTGTCCTGACGCTGTACTTTGGCGCAATTACGCTAGGCATGTTGCTCAAGCTCAACACCCACAACAAGCGACTGGGTATGCCGTCGCTCAGCAAGGCCGAGCGCCAGGAAGATCAACGTCTTTCCATCATTCGCCGGAAAGACGTTTTTGAAATGGGCATCCTCACGTTGTTTTTCTTCTTCCTGCACCGGATCATTCACTAGAGATAGGTTCCCAGGGCCACTGCTAATGCCGAAGGACTTAGTTTATCTTCATTCCGAAAACGCAGCAGTGTCATGCCCGAACTCCGAAAAACTGTCTCTTTTACCGCGTCCCGGTATTTCTGCTCTGCCCGGTCATGGCTTGAACCGTCAAGTTCAATCCCCAGCACCGGGCGGTAATTTTTGCGCTCACACACGAGGAAATCAACATGCTTGTCCTGAAAGCGTGAGTAGACGCCCCGGCGCTCATCCCCTTTGGCCGTGATGTAGAAAATGTCTTGCAGGCGCACATTGGGAAAGGCGACATAGGACGCAGGGAGCGCCTGCTTGAGCGTTTCGTAAAACTCACGCTCAGCACGGGAAAAGAAGTATTTCTTTGCGGCCACAGGAAGGGATTTAGGCGGGGTTTTCCGAGCGACGTTATTAACCGACCGCAGCAGGACAGCCGCAATAACAACACCCACAAGGAAAAGAATGATGCTCAGCGTCATATCAGCATCAAAGCATAATCAAGCAGTACCGGAGGAATCATGGCAAAGGTCATCGTGATACTAGGCGACGAAGCAAGTAGACAGCAATTCGCGCAGAATCTAGGCCACCGTCAGCAGTTCGACGTGAGCCAGCCGCCTGTTTCTGCAAGTAAGGAGGTGCAGGTCAGACACCACATGAACGACGGAGCCATGCTTCCATACCAGAACGAAGAACGAGCAAGTAGCGTGACCAGCGGCGAAATGACCCCTTACGAGAAGCCAGACAGGGAAGTGAATTGGCAGGAGAGCTGGCCAACCGGAGGCGGGCCAGCAGGCCGACAGAATGAGGAGGCCGAAGGCGAGAAGAAAGGAGAGCAGGGATTAACGCCCAAAGACCCCGAGCTTAGCGATTCAAGCATTTCCAGCACCGACCCGCGCCAGATTCTCTTGCAGGGCATACAGCAGGACGCCCAGAACGTCATGAACGGCGTGTCAGCCTATGTTGAGCGGCGTATGGAACAGCAGCAGGAAACCAGGCCGCCGACCGAAACTCAGCCAGACTCCAGCAGTCCTGCCAATCCCGCCAGAAACGCGAGTGTCACGCAGGAAGGCGTAACCAACGAACAAAGCGCCGAGCGTACCTTAGAGCGGGAGTTTCCCATTGACGCCGACTTTCACGAAGGCCGGGAACCGCAAAGCACCCAACAGCAGGACGTGCTAGACGCAGAGTTCCGGGTGATGGATGACTCCCCTGCCCAAGCCACGGTGCAGCAAAGCGCCCAGGACGCCCCTGAAGGCTCAGCGCCACAGGTTCAGGCCCAGGAGAGCCAGCAGGCACAGACGCCCGCACAGGAACCGCAGGGCAATACCTATATGACCCGTGAAGCTGAACGCGCCGCTAGCGCCCTCGATGAAAACAAAACTATTGTGGTCAGCGCCGACAATTACAACCTGGACGTAGCCAAACTGATAGAGCAGGCCCAGCAGGACGGCCACCGCGTACAGACCGTCGTGATAGGTCAGCAACAGGGCGACAGTGTGAAGCTCAGTGAGGCCCAGATGGACGCATTACCCGACCTTTCCCGCGACAGCCACTACGTTTCTGTGTACGCCCCCAACGAGAACGGGAAAATGCAGATGTACGCCACGAGCTACAACGAACAGCCCAAACTCGCGCCCGAAGTCAATCAGGAAGTGGGAACCAGGATGCAGATAGGCATAGAGCAGCGGAGCGGCCACACGCCAGACGTGCAGAGTGTGGACACGTTCAAGTCCACCCACCCGGCGCATACCAAGCTGGAAGCGTCCTCACAGCAGCAGCGGGGAACGGATTACTGACCGTCCCCCTTTATGCTGACTGATTTATCTCTTGGGGCCACGCGCCCCTTTTTTCTTGACAGGCATAGGCGGCAATACCTCATCCCCTTGCATGGCCTTAGTCACAAAGGCTTTATTCATTTCGCCCGGTGTTGGATAAGGGTTGTTCTGGAGGGCCACAGATTTTATGCCTTGAGTCATGACTACCTGACGGTATTCCGCGCTGATGCTGACGCCGGGGAACTGAGGCAGGGCCAGCACGGGCGGCTCAGTGGAAGCGTTCAGGACGACCTGTTCCAAATCGCCCGACCAGAAGGCCGTCAGGTAATCCACGCGGCTTAATTCTCCCGCCGCGATCCGGTCAAGGTCAGTTTCCATTGAAGCGGTAAAGGCCAGATTCACGAGTGCCGGGAACTCCCGCCGCAGGTATTCAGCGACCAGCAGGCCCAGCCACGTCACATGCAGCTTGTCTTTCTTCTTGACGGTAAAACCGCGTTCGTGCAGCACGCTAATGATGTTGGCAAACGTCGAGGGCCGACCCACCCCGGCAGATTCCAGGGCTTTGACTAAGGACGCTTCGGAAAAGCGCCCAGGTGCAGGCGTGTTCTTGACTTCCGAAGATGCCTGAGCGGGCCAGTGTTGCCCCGCCTGAACAGGGGGAAGTGCCTGGCCATCGGCATCTTTTTTACTTTCATCTGCGTATAAGACGGTAAAGCCCGCGTCCAGAATCACCCGCCCGGAGGCCGTCAGAAGTGCCGAACCGCTTTGCAGGTTCAGGACGGTTTCTTCGCCTTTCAGGGGATTCATCTGACAGGCGACTGTACGGTTGTAAATCAGGGTGTAGAGGGCCAGTTCTTCCCCCTCAAGGCCGGACTGGTAAGGTGGCACAAAACTACTCCCAGCGGGCCTAATGGCTTCGTGCGCTTCCTGAGCGTTCCCTTTCGAGGTGTACTGCCTACTTTGTGCCGGGATACTGCCAGCTCCATAGACCGCCGCCGCCACCGCCCGCGCCGCTGTGACCGCCTCATCTGACAGGTTCACACTATCGGTACGCATATAAGTGATTTTCCCGCTCTCATACAGCTTTTGTGCGGTAGTCATTGTCTGTTGAGGCGACATTTTCAGTAAAGAACTTGCGGCCTGTTGCAAGGTGGACGTGGTGAAAGGAGCCGGAGGATTTGTGGTGTACGGCCTCACGGCCACGTCCTTTACCGTGAGGCCAGCCGCGTTAATGTGCGCTGTGAGCTGCTCGATCTCAGCGGCCCCCAGCATGACTGCATCGGTTTTCAGTTCACCATCCGGCCCGAAATCCTTGGCTGTTGCCAGCCGCGATTCACCGTCGCTGACGACCAAAGCCGTAAAAGGCTTTTCAGCCACAGCTTGAGCCGTGACCCGGTAATACGGTGCAGGAACGTGATTCATGATGTTCTGCTCACGCTTGGCAAGCGACACCAGTGCCGCCGATTGAACGCGGCCTGCCGAGAGCTTATAGCCCATTTCCCGCAGTTTGGGCGTGACTTCCCAACCCACCAGACGGTCAACAATTCGCCGCGTTTCCTGAGCGGCCACGCGCTGCAAATCCAGCGGGCGCGTGTTGCTGAGGGCTTTGGTAATGGCCTCTTTGGTAATTTCGTGAAAGACCATGCGCTGAGGATTCTTGAGGCCCAGCACTTGCGCCAGATGCCACGCTATCGCTTCACCCCTGACGGCCTGACAAACTTTATGAGAGAGGGCGTAAAACCAGCGTCCAGCCGACTTCCAGCAGAGTGATGAGGTCGGGAGATTTCTTCTTCCGCTTTCCCAAAGGATCTGGATCTGGCCCACCTGG